>JAVBUB010000221.1:0-11754 GCA_031555675.1 Paludibacteraceae bacterium
AACAGTTATATATGAAAATACCATAATCCATGTCATAGCCGAAACATCTGTGTTAAACAGCTTTGATTTTCCGGCGAACATATAAACAGCGACTATCAATGTATAATAACACGGAAATACAATTTCACAAAATCTTCTGAAGCTTGCGTTAAAAGGCGTATCAAGCTTTTTTTTCAGCATATTTTTCTTTGTAATAATAAACCACATAGCGAGCACCGGAATACCGATTGCAAACGATAAAATAAATGTATTTGTATTGTATGCGTTATCCATCTTTGATGCAAACGGTCTGATGACAGTTAAACTCAATGCGGCAAAAAGAGTTATGCAATTATAATAAATATATGCAGGCTTTCCTTTGAGCTTAATAATTTTATCCTCAACATTATCACTTTCAGACAGCTTTTTGCGTGAATGCAGAACCAATAGCAGCATGATTCCGAAGCCGGCAAAAAATCCGGTCATATATTCCCATAACGCCCAGCCGCCGACCTCGGTAAAGAAATCTTGAAGCTTTATGCTTCTAATGAATCCCCGGTCAGAACCGGCGACCATCGTAATATCGGCTAAGGTTATTGATATCGCCATGATGAGGGAAATTAAAAATGTGTTTCTGGCGGCTTGTTTGTCTTTCAGCGCAAAACGTGCATAAAGGCAAAGTGCGAGAGTTCCGCATGCCGAACCGATTACATCGATACTCGTTGAATAGTTTCTGCCGCCGGGGATTTTTTTAATCCAGGAGTAATTCTCGAAATGCTTCAGACATGCCATGAAAGGAGAATCGCTGTAACCCTTATCAGCGAGTCCTGCTTTGAATAAATCCACAGCCTGCGGATTTATGAGATTCAGAATAAGATGAGAAAATGTTGTTTTGATAAAATATAATGTAAAAAAGAAGAGTGCAATCGCAATGATAATTTCAATCAGCTTATACTGTCTGCCGCTCAAAAATCTGGACATCATGAATGCGAAAAGAGGCAGCCATGCGAATCCGAGAAGAAGCATAATAGCAAGACCGGAAAACGGACTGATTTCAATTATTCTGTCTGCTGTCTCACCTGTAAAGGGAACGGAGCTCGTCATATATCCACCCATCTGCATGTTGAGAGTTCCCCAGCCGGAGGCTGTAATCGCAGTCAGAAATATTGTTAAGGGAAATAAAAAGTAATCAATTTTTTTCCTGTCTCCGTAAATAGAAAAAATCAAGAGAGTTAAACCTGTTGCAACAACAAGCATTCCCCACATCGAACCGAAGCCTGTTTCGCCCCTGGCTCTCCACAGAGAACCCATCAGAAATGCGGCTCCGATAATGGAAATTATTTTAAAACCTATACTGAAATCTTTCTTAGCAGCGGATTTATTTTCAATGCTCATATCGGTTTCATTCCCCCAAAAAGCTTTATTAGAAACAATTATAACCAAAGCCAATAATGGATGTCAATTCAAATATTTTATAAGGAGCGGATACATCGCGTTGATATCGTCATTGAGAGCGAAGCGTGGCAATCCAGCAATAATGCTAAAGGACTGGATTGCTTTATTGCGGTTCGCAATGACCTGGAAATAAAATCAACGCTATTTACCCATCCTCCTTTTTTGAAAACAGAGAGAGGAAAACATTTTATCTTTTTAAAAATGTAACAATAAATAACAAAAAATCACAATTGGTTACAGTTGTGTGTTTGATATTGCATTTAAAATTTGCCGTGATATAATTATGAAAAGAAAAGACATTGAGAAAAAATATAGAATAAAATAAGGTGATATATATGAAAAAACGAAGAGCTGTAATAGGTTTTGTAATATTATCTGTTGTAGTATTATTATCAATTTTATTAGCTTCCGGTTTTATATTCGGTGATGAAAAATCAGATGTTCTCGGATTTCAGAATGATAAGGTATATTTTAAAATGTCTCCGAAAAAGCTTGAAAGAATAAAAGGAATGCCGAAGGAAATAATTGATGAAAATGAGGCGGATTCGTCAACAAGTTACTCGTTCGATGAAACAGCTTACGGCAAAAAATGCGTAACCACCTATAAATTTTTGAGCGGGAATCTGAACAGAAAAGAGCTTAATATGTTCAGCGTTGTAATTCCGGTTGAGAATGCATCTTAGGGAGAAAAACTGTTCAATGAAATCAACGGTTATATGACAGATATTTATAAAGATAAAAAATTCTTTTATATTGGAGAAACCGGAGAAACATCAGAACCTGGCATCTTACGCACATCGAAATTCGGCACTGACAATGGAGCTGCCGGTATCTCTGTGAACATTACATTGACTGACAAGCTCCTGTCTGTTCACATCGATAATCAGGAATAGGAAAAAGTGCGGTGATATCAAGATGTTGATGGTTCTATCGACAATAGAATAATATTAAATATACGGGAGAACATTACTCTCCCGTATATTGTATTTTTACATTACGATTTTACAATCATGAAAAGAAAAACCTGATACAGCTTTTTTATTGCGGGTATTACACGAAATGCCGGGTAATCTAAACGAAATATCAAAAACCTCTGCCGACTGAAAATATTTGAAAAAATATAATAACAAAAATAAAAATAAAAATAGTGAAAAGATTAATTTTTATTTTTTTACTGATTCGTTCTATAGCATTTAATAAAATACGTTCTTCAGATACACATAAAAAAATGATAAGTATCAATTGAAACAGAATATAGAGATACAGGCAGTAGGTAAACATGGAATGGTTTGATAATAATAAAAATTCCATCAATATTGAATATATAAAAAGTCCCTTATAAAAAATGCTTAAACTTTCTTTATTTAATTTTTTATATTCATTATTTTTTGTCTTAAATGCTGCCTTGGTATCTTTTATTAATATAAACCAAAACATAGGCAATGCTATAAAAAATATAAGATAGAAATATTCGATTATATCTAATGATTTAAATATATAGATAAAATTAAATAATAAAGATTTAATATTTAAAATTTTATTAATAATAATATCATATATGCTGAATGCGGAAAAAATTAAAAATAGCATCTTATAATAAAATGAATACGCATATGAATCCATATTTTTATAAGCATTATTAGATAAGTTTTTGTAATAGTATATTGCCGCGATTTCAGATGTTACCAGAAATATATAAATAAATTCATGTTGTATTATAATATATAAGAGCACTAATAAAGCGGCGACTATGTTTATAACAGGATTGGGAAAATTAATTGTTATAATTGAATATAGAAGAAATATTAATAAAAGATTCTGATTGAATGGTATCGAACTTAACATAAAAGTAAAAAATGAAGCTGAAAAAAGTACAATTAAAATATTTAATTGTAATTCATTTTCTTTTTTTATTTTAAAATGAGCCGCTATAAGATAAATGCATATTAAGGAAATATAAACTATCGAAGATAACGTTATATTATAATCAAAATACAATCGTTTTGCGATAAATATAGGTATTATTAAAAGAAATGTTAACTTATTTAATTTTTTAATCATTAATTATATTATCCTTTCTTTTCAAATATAAATGATTATTATTTTAAAAAGAAGAAAAGTTTTCATATATACAAGAAATATAAAAACAAAAGAAAATTATAAATAATGGTTTATTATTTTCATACTTAATCAAAAGATTATCGATGGATTTTTCAAAAGCATTATCTTTTCTATAAATAAAAAATAAAATCATAATAAATTCCGAAAAGATTACGGCAGAAGCCCACCTTAAAATATCAGTACTGAATAAAGACATGATAAAAAATATAAGAGGTAAAAGCATCATCAAAATAATAATAAATTTATTTTGTTTTTTATCTGTATTTTTATAAAAAACAAACCATAAGAAAACAAATGCAAATGATATTAAAAGAAAAACAAAAAATATACGTACATAAAAATATGGATCATCTATGAGAGAAAAAATATATTTAATAGTATCTGTAATATATTCAAAAGGACTAGAGTATTCTAGTTTTTGATTATTATAATTTTCAAAAAAATAATAATCGTAATAATGAAAGAAAAAATTTTCTTTATTATAGGAAGGGCCAAGTTTACCTATAATATAATTATTGAATTCAGTCTGAGTTACTTTTAAAGAGGATTTTCCGAAAAAAACAAAATAAAGTGAACTTAATCCCGTGGATATTGAAGTGATAATAAAATTGAAAATTGCTCCTATTTTATTTTTTTCAGAGTTGAATAAATCATAAAGCATAGCAATGAAAACTACCGGTATAAATGTTAAAATATATCCGAAATTTATTGCAATTCCCATAAAGCATAATATCGGAATAAAAAATCTTAAATATTTTTTGTTTAATAAAAAAAGCGAAAGAACGCAAAATATGAGCCAATATATATCAAACATTCCCAAAAGCAAGGAAAATACAACAAATGTAAAAGGTCCTGTAATAAAAAGCAATACAATACTAAAAATAATTTTTTGACGTTTACCGCTATTCTTTTTTATCAATCTTCCCAAAACAAAGGATGCCGCAATTATTGTTAGAATATATACAGTTAACGCAAGCTTGTGGATAAACGCTTCTGAGGGAGTCTTATTAAAAATATATATTATACTTCCTAACAGCATTCTTGAACAAAAGCCCAATGTATAATCAGGCAGATAAAATGGAACAAATATATCCTTTACTGCCCCAAGCCCTCTTGAAAAAAGCCCCTGTATAATCAAAACAAAAAAAACAAACAATTCATATTTGAAGCTCATAATTTTTCGTTTTATATTTATTAATAATTTATTCTCCACTTTTCAATCACCATTGGCTTTCTCTGCGAATTTTTATTAGAAGAAATAACATATTCACCTAAAAACGAAGTAAATATTAATTGAACAGAAAGTAAAAAAAGACCTGCTCTTAGTATTAGTCTTTCAGTAATAAAATCATTGATTTTTCCTAAAAAAACAAAAGGCAGGAAATGCGCGAAAAATTCAAGCAGACATATTCCTCCGAAAAATAAACCAATAGGCATCATAAGGCGTAATAGCTTCTTTGAAGTGTTTACTACAGCTGCCATTGAAAAATTATAATATTTATAAAAATTAAACTTTGATTTTCCGGCAGATCTCTTTTCTTGAACATATTCTACAATACCGAAGCAGCTTCCATATTCCATAATTATTCCGCGTAAATATGGCGTATCATATGAAATATTCTGAAGTACATTTTCGATAAAGGATCTATCAAACAGTTCAAATTCAGTTGCCTGAGAAATTTGCCCGAATTCTGAAAGATAGTTCATTGATTTATAAAAAAGATTTCGTATAAAGAACGTAAATTTGTTTTCTTTACTTTTATTCTTAACGCCAAGAACTATTTTACAACCTTCCTCCCATTTTACTATCATATCAGGAATAGCCTCAGGAGGATTTTGCAAATCGGAATGGAGTAAAACTGCACAATCACCTTTTGCCTGCTGAACGGCGTAAAAGGTGTTTTTTAAATAACCGAAATTTTTAGTGTATGAAACTGCATGCACTTTTGAGTCTCTTTCGCACAGCTCTTTAATTAAAACATCAGAACCGTCAGTTGAGCCATCGTCAAAAAAGACTATCTCATATTCATAATTTGAAAGCTTGGACATAACAGCAGTTACACGTTCATGCAGTAAAAATATTGTTTCTTTTTCGTTATATATCGGAACGACTATAGATATAAGCTTTTTTTTCATCAAAATTCACCACATTATATGTATTAAAAAATTATTCAAGGATTAAAAAATATTTTTTATCAGCCTTAATCCGTATATAAAATAATTTTTAAAGATTATAGGGTGCTTAATACAATCGCAAAATCTTTTTAAGAGATAGGAAGGTCTTAAATGGAATTTAAGCAAATATTTTTTCTTGAGTTTCAAGATTTTTTCCATGCTTACTGTAGATGTCCCTATTGTATTGGGTGAAAAATAATCAAAGCCCCATGCATCGTTTTTGATTGTCGAATATTCAATACACATAGAGTATAGGTCTGTGCCGTAATATGGCATAGCAATATGAACTTCAATAAAATCAGAATCAAGTTCAAGCATAAAAGACAAAGTCTGAATAATATCTTTTTCGGTTTCCCATGGAAAGCCTATAACAAAAAAACCGAAGACTGTTATTTTCGCTTCTTTAGCAATCTGCATTGCGCGGATATTATCTTCGGAAGTCGTACCTTTTCTTATTTTCTCTAACGTATAATCGCTTGCGCTTTCAAAGCCGAACGCAATGGCAAAGCAGCCTGCTTTTTTAAGCAACGAAAGCATTTCCTTTGTTACATTATTCGTTCTTGAATTAACAGTAAATTCAATTTTACCGAATAATGGCGAGTCGATTACAGCATAACAAAAATCGTAAACCCATTTTTTATTGATTGTAAACGTATCAGCTTTAAGGAAAAAATGTTTAATACCAAAGATTTCATAGCATTCTTTTAACTCGGCTAAAACATTTTCAACACTTCTTATCCGAACATTGCATCCGGATATAATCGGAGTCAGACAAAAAGCACAATTATAAGGGCAGCCGCGTGAGATTTGAATCGTCGCCATAGGCTCACCGATATCAGGTCTCAGATAAAGCTTGTTGTTCATAAGATGTCTTGCAGGAAAAGGTTGAGAGTCAAGATCATCTTGCCATATATCAAATCTTGTAGATTTTAATATGTTGTTCTCTTTATATATTATTCCATTTATTTTTTCTAAGGCGCCTTTATTTTTAAAAACGTAATCCGCAAGAGGAGAGATAATAAAATCAAGCTCGCCGCCTATAAGATATGAAATGTTAGAAAAATCAAACTTTTCAAATATTTTTAATTCTTTTGTAAAAAATATTGATCCTTTCATGACAGAAATACATTTATGTATTTCATTTGCTTTATTTATAAAATCAATATCATCACAAATGGTTGCGTTCGTTGTACTTATAACCATCATATCAGGCTTAAAGCTTATTAAATCATTTATTACGTCATCAAAACCGGCACGCTCGGTCTGATAATCTCTAAGGAAAACATTATAACCTGATTTAATGAGAACAGAAGCGGCATAACCCAAATCATTACAGGCATGAATACAATTAGCGACAGAGTTTTCAATATTACTTTGTGCTCTGTCCTCGCTCCGCTGATAAATTTTTCCGGGAGGATATATAAGCATTATATTATTCATAAAAATCTATTTTCTCCGATAAATATAACATAAAATATTTCTTTATCCAAACAATGATAATGCATATTTATAATCAGCAAAAAAATTTATATTAACTTCTTCTTTTGCAACGATAAAATATCTTCCCGTTTTTTTTATGGAAATGAGACTGTTGATCCAATCACACAAATCTACAGGTGCGTTTTTTTCTTCATCGTTATATTTTATTAGAAATTCCAATGCTTCATATCTGAAAAGACAAAATCCGGTACCTTTAAAAAAACTTAAAATTTCTTTTGGTTTTTCTATACATCGTTTAATAAAATTATCTTCACCAACATCAATAGTATAGTTCTTTTTTATTTCAGCTTCTCTGGATTCCTCCGTTACACCGCAAACAAAGGCATTTTCAGAATTCTTAAAAAAATCAAGCATTTCTTTAGCTTTGCAATCAATAAACATTTCGTCTGAGAGGGAAAGAGCGATATCGTTTCCCTCAACAAACGGAATCGATTGAATAATCGCGTTAACTATACCCTTTGGTGTTGGTTGTAAAACATATATAATAGGTACGTCTTTATATTTATAACCGATAGCATTTTTAATAAGTTCTCCGTCTTCGCCTACAACGATAATAATTTTTTCAACATTTATATCAATGAGATTATTTAAAGAAAATTCAATTAGTTTTTGTCCGTTTATTTCAATAAGACTTTTACAGTTTATTTTTATTTCTTGTTTTAATCTCAGACCAATTCCGGCGGCTAATATAATTCCGTACATATTTATTCCCAACTACAAAAATTTAATTATTATTTAAGATTATATTTTTTTCTTACTTTTGGATATGCATTTGCATACCAAAATACATTTAGGAATTCAAAAAGCGCCTTAAATGCTCCGACGATAAAAAATATAGCGCCCTTTCTTGTTATTAAACTTAAGGAATCCTTTATTGTTATTAAAGCAAACGAAAAAGGTTTTCCCTGGCTAATTGCATCGTGCTTTATAAAGCATTTCCAACGAAACCAAGACCGAACAATTTTAAGGTCAATATCCGGTACGTTTGATAAATTTACCGTGAAACTATCAAGCGCAATATTTTTAGTCATATCTTTTATAGTATCTGGCGCTTTGTAAATACCATTTTTTATAACATAATTATAAAGCTCTGATCCCGGCAAGGGTGAAAAGTAAAAAATCGGATATTGGTTTGAGTTTATATTTAAAGCAAGTGTTATTGTATCTTTAAGCTGTTCAACAGTTTCATCAGGAAATCCGACAATGAAGTCCGTATGTGATGTAATTCCGGCAGCTCTGCAATAATCTACCGTTGTTTTTATGTCATCAAATTGAATGCCTTTATTTATTTTTTTCAGCATCTCCTTGGAGCCGCTTTCGACTCCGAAAATTATCCAGCGGCATCCTGCGTCATAAAGATATTGCAGCTCTTCAAGAGTAAACTGGCCGATTCTTGCTAAGAATCCCCAAACGATATTAAGCTTTAATTTTTTAAATTCCTCACAAAAGTCATAAATTTCACTTTTCTTCACACACCATATTTCATCATCAAAGAATATTCCGTTCATGCCAAAATCGGCAAGATATTTTATTTCTTCAATAACGTGTTGAACAGGTCTCTTTCTTCGTGTTGACAAATGATATCCATGATTGGTACAAAAAGCACATGAGCAAGGACAACCTTTTGATAAAAACATATGTAACGTTTTATCCGATATATTTCTTCTGAAAAAATATTCTTTCGGATTAACAAGAGACCAGTCGAGGGCAGAAAAATCAGAAAGATCTGCGAAATCTCTTTTTTCAGTAATAACGAGCTTGTTATTAATTTTAAATGCTATCCCTTTAATTTTGCTAATATCCGATTTTTTTTCTATAGCCTTGGCAAGCTCCAGGAACGATACCTCACCCTCACTCATCACAATGAAATCAATACAATTACATTTGGCAAGTATTTCAGGACTCATAGTCGGCATAGGACCGCCCCAGACAACGGGCAGATTTCTTTTTTTAGATTGCTCGGAAATTTTCAAAGCATCCTTCAGACCTCTTGATGACATAACAGAAATTCCGATTAAATCGGGCTTATACTCTTTAATTTCTTTTATTATAGAGTAATTTTTCAGGTTTCTGTCGCAGATTTTAACATCATATCCATGATTTTTCACATAGGTTGCAACGGCAAGCAAACCAAGTGGGGTGCAAATTCCTCTGTCAAAAAAACCGATTGACGGGACGAAAAAAAGAATTCTCATACTTACGACCATTCCTTTCCTTGTCAGGGAATTGTGCCGTATTTTGTTGTAAAAAACTTCCGCCATTCCATACGACGGAAAGGCACAAAACCGGTTTGAAAGATTTATCTTTCAAACGTACTCACATCTTAATTGAATATTGAAAGATAATAATACAATAAAAAATTTGTTGTAAAATATCCGATATAATATTACCATATTATTGCATAATATTCAAGAGTTAAGCGGAATTTGTAAGTATTATGGTGTATATTTCTTAAAATAACACAGGTTTTTTGAGGAGTATTTTTAATAAAGAGATAATTATTTTTTTATAAGTCCATATTTATTTCTTGTTTTGGGATAAGCATTTGCATACCACAATACATGCAGAAATTCAAAAAAAGCTTTATATGCACCAACAATAAAATTGAGAATCCCTTTTTTAGTTATGACATTTAATGAATCTTTTATTGTCAGTATTGCAAAAGAAAAGGGTTTTCCCTGATTAATTGAATCACGGCTTATGAAGCATTTCCAATGAAACCAGGATCTTATAACTCGTAAATCAATTTCCGGAACACTTGATAAATTAGCTACGACCTTTTCCATCGCGATTCTTTTGAGAATATCCTTTGTAGTATCCGGCACTTTATAAGTTCCCTTTTGAACAACATAATCATAAAGCTCTGAGCCGGGCAATGGTGTAAAATAATAAAACGGATAAAGGTCTGCGTTTATGTCCAAAGCAAGCGATACTGTATCTTTAAGCTGCTCAACAGTCTCGTCGGGGAATCCGACGATGAAGTCAGTGATTGATGTAATTCCGGCAGTCCTGCAATAATCCACGGTTCTTTTTATTTCATCATAAGAAATACCCTTATTTATCTTTTTAAGCATTTCTTTTGAACCGCTTTCAACCCCGAAAATTATCCAACGGCATCCTGCGTCATATAAATATTGAAGCTCTTCGAGAGTAAACTGACCGATTCTTGCCATAAAGCCCCAGATAATATTTGAATTTAATTTTTTAAATTCTTCACAAAACTCATAAATTTCAGTTTTCTTGACACACCATATTTCATCAACAAAGTTTATTCCGTTCATTCCTAGCGCGGTAAGATATTTTATCTCTTCAATAACATGTTCAACAGGTCTTTTTCTTCGCTTTGAAAAATGATATCCATGATTAGTACAAAAAGTACATGAACAGGGACAACCCTTTGATAAAAAAATATGCAAGGTTTTATCCGCTTTATCTCTTCTGAAAAAATATTCCTTTGGATTAATCAAAGACCAGTCTAGAGGAGAAAAATCCGAAAGGTCGGCAAAATCTCTTTTTTCAGTAATAATAAGATCGTTATTATTTTTAAATGCTATCCCTTTAACTTTGTTTATATCCGATTTATTTTCAATAGCATTAATAAGCTCCAGAAAAGATACCTCGCCCTCACTCATTACAATGTAATCAATACAATTACATTTGGTGAGTATTTCGGGATTCATAGTAGGCATAGGACCTCCCCAGACAACGGGCAGATTTCTTTTTTTTGATTGTTCTGATATTTCCAGAGCATCCTTCAAGCCTCTTGATGACATAACAGAAATCCCGATTAAATCAGGATTAAAACTTTCAATTTCTTTTTTGATAGAATAATTTTTCAAATTCCTATCGCAGATTTTAACATCATGTCCATGATTTTTTGCATAGGTTGCAATGGCAAGCATACCAAGAGGATTTGAAACTCCTCTGTCATAAAAACCAACTGTCGGAACGAATAAAAGAAGACGCATTTTTCTGTCACTTCCTTGCATCATACAGTAAACCGAAAGTATAATAAATTTAATATTAAGCTACTAATATAAATGCTAACATATTATTGAATACTTTTCAAGAGTTAAGGGGATATTTTAAGTTTTTGTATTTTCAACAGAATAAAAAATAAAACGACAAAAACGTCCCGAAGCCCTTTAATATCAAGGAATACGGAACGTTTTCTTTCTGGCGCGCTGTAAGGGATTCGAACCCCTGACCTTTTGGTTCGTAGCCAAACACTCTATCCAACTGAGCTAACAGCGCATATGTGATTTTTTAAAACTGCTTGAGTATTTTAACACGTTGTTTTGTAAAAATCAACACTTAAAATAAAAAAGGTGTGGACAAACGAACGCCTAAAGAAAATCCAGCACAGAAAACGGCAACTCCCGCGATTTCGGGTTGCGATTTTGGCGAAAATTCATTTTTGCTACACCAAATGCATTGTAAGCATCAGCGAAAAGTCTCAAAACGGCTTGAAGGGTTTCGAGTTTGCGCGGGAAACATCGACTGCGGCGGCGCAAAATCGGGATA
>JAVBUB010000025.1:0-19782 GCA_031555675.1 Paludibacteraceae bacterium
AACGGTGTATGTATTGTTATTACGCCGCTTATTGCATTGATGAAAGACCAGGTAGAAAATCTTCGCAAGCGTCAGATCAAAGCAACCGCTATTTATTCGGGCATGACCCGCGATGAAATTATTGTTGCTCTCGAAAATTGCATTCTGGGCGATTATAAATTTCTGTATGTTTCTCCCGAAAGACTTGCCACTGAAATATTTCAAACCAAGCTATCTCAAATGACTGTCAGCCTTTTGGTCATTGACGAATCGCACTGCATTTCGCAATGGGGATACGATTTCCGTCCACCATATTTGCGTATAGCGGACATTCGCGCCTTTATGCCGGATGTCCCCGTGCTGGCAGTAACAGCCACGGCTACACCCGAGGTGGTTAATGACATTCAGGAAAGGCTCGGATTCAAAGAAAAAAACGTTTTCCAGAAAAGTTTCGAACGAAAAAATCTGTCCTATTCAGTGAGAATGATTGAAGACAAAAACCGTTTTTTATTAAAAATATTGGAAAGTGTACCGGGAACAGCCATTGTATATGTTCGTGACAGGAAAAAGACAAAAGAAACGGCTGATTTTCTGAATCAAAATAACATAACAGCCGATCATTTTCATGCGGGGCTGAAAAACGAAATGAAAGACAAAAAGCAGGAAGCATGGAAAAATGGCACTTGCCGTGTAATGGTAGCTACCAATGCTTTTGGCATGGGAATAGATAAGTCCGATGTACGGTTGGTTGTACATATTGATTTACCCGACTCTGTCGAAGCGTATTTTCAGGAAGCAGGACGAGCCGGACGTGATGAAAAACGCGCCTATGCTGTTTTACTCTATTCCAAAGCCGATGGCGCCAAGCTGAAAAAACGTGTTTCTGATAATTTTCCTGAAAAAGACAAGATAAGGCGTATGTATGAGGCCTTGTGTAACTATTTTCAGGTAGCCGAGGGACATGGCAATGGAAATGTTTACGATTTCAATATTATAGATTTCTGTTCTGTTTTTCGCTTTCCAATTCTACAAACTTACAGTGGATTAAAAATTCTGCAACAGGCCGGTTATATAGAGCTGACCGACGAACAGGATAATCCGTCACGGTTCATGTTTACCATTCATCGGGATGAACTTTATAAAATAAAATCAGAAAATCCATTATTTGAGAATTTGCTGAATCTTATTTTACGCTTATACTCCGGTAGTTTCTCTGACTTTGTTCGGATTAATGAAGATGAATTGACGCAACGATTAAAAATATCCCGACAAGAAGTATATGACACCTTAGTAAGACTTAGCAAATTAGGTATTATTAATTATATTCCCGCCAAGAAAACACCTTTTATTGTTTTTACACAAGATAGACTTAATCATGAAAAAATACGTCTGAGCAAAGAGGTATACGAAGAGCGTAAGCAGCGTTTCGAAGAACGGATTAAATCGGTTCTAAATTATGCCGAATCCGAAAACATTTGTCGAAACAAAATACTATTGTCCTACTTTGGCGAAAATGAATTTGAATCTTGCGGCGTTTGCGATGTTTGCCTCAAAAATAAAAGGGAGCAACTGCAAAAAGAAGAATTTACCATTATTCAAAACAATATTAAAGATTTATTAAAAAGCAATTCCTTATCATTAGAACATCTGGTAGATTCGTTGAAATTTGACGAAGAAAAAAGTATAAAAGCCATTCGCTTTATGATTGACAATGATATATTAGAATATGATAAAGACAGGAAACTAAAAATGAAATAGCTCATAAGGCTATTTGTTGTTTTTTACTAATCATTTTGTACTTTTGTATCCGAAAATAACTTCAACATGATAGAAATAATTCCGGCCATAGACATTATTGATGGTAAATGTGTGCGTCTTTCGCAAGGAGATTACTCGCAAAAAACAGTTTACAACGAAAATCCGCTCGAAGTAGCCAAGATGTTTCAGGATGCAGGCATCCAACGTTTACATTTGGTCGACCTTGATGGCGCCAAAGCTCATCATATTGTTAATTACAAGGTATTGGAAAGTATTGCCACTAACACTTCTTTAGTCATTGATTTTGGCGGCGGATTAAAATCCGATGATGATCTGCGGATTGCGTTCGATTGTGGCGCCAGTATGATTACGGGAGGAAGCATCGCGGTAAAAAATCCGGATGTTTTTACCGGATGGATTGAGCAGTTTGGCGCCGGAAAAATAATATTGGGAGCTGATGTCAACAATGAAAAAATTGCCGTTGGCGGTTGGATTGAGACAACCGACATTGAGCTTTTGCCTTTCATTAAAAAATATATGGAAGAAGGTATTGATAAGGTCATTTGTACAGATATAAGCAAGGATGGTATGTTACAAGGTACTTCGGTTGACTTGTATAAAAAAATATTAGCCAAATTTCCTAATCTTTATCTCATTGCCAGCGGAGGTGTAAGCAGTATGCATGATATCGCCTTATTGGAAGAAAATAAAGTTCCGGCTGTAATTACTGGCAAAGCCATTTACGAAGGAAAAATAACTTTGAAACAAATAAATAAGTATATTTGCAGGTAGTATTTCCCACAAAGACACAAAGAACACAAAACTACTGTGATCTTTATGATTTGATGAGAATATAACCATAACGCAGTAAAAAAATAATATTGAATAACCACAAATAAATCTTAGTGTTACTTTGTGCCTTTGTGGGAAACAACAAAAATATGAAAATAGATTTTGAAAAAATGGGACAATTGGTTCCCGCCATCATACAAGATGCTGTTACATCCAAAGTATTGATGCTTGGATACATGAATGAAGAAGCATACAATAAAACTTTGAAAACTAAAAAAGTAACATTCTTCAGCCGTTCCAAACAACGTTTATGGACCAAAGGCGAAGAAAGCGGCAACTTTTTAAATCTGGTATCGGTGGCTGTAGATTGCGACAACGATACTTTATTGATAAAAGTAAATCCCGAAGGCCCTGTTTGCCACACAGGCAGCGATACTTGCTGGAACGAAAAGAATGAAGCCGATATCATGTTCCTGAAATATTTACAGGATTTTATAGATAAACGCTATCAGGAAATGCCGGAAGGTTCTTATACCACTTCTTTGTTTAAAAAAGGCATTAACCGCATGGCGCAAAAAGTAGGTGAAGAAGCGGTAGAAACGGTAATAGAAGCAACCAACGGAACCGAAGAAGGATTTTTATACGAGGCATCCGACCTTATTTATCACTTAATAGTGCTGCTCGCTTCAAAAGGTTATCGTTTGGAAGATTTAGCCAACGAATTGAAAAAAAGGCATAAAGTATAAGCTTATTGCTAAAACAGGAAACAATATGATACCATCTATTGAGTTTACAAGAAATTTTGTTGAACTTAATGATTCTCAACATTACACTTTATCCATCCGAATAACGTCGGATGGATTTTGTTTTTGCATTTTCGACAATAGACACCAAAAATTTATCTTCTTCAAAAACGTTGCTACGATTTCGCTTGACATTGAATTAATCAAACAGCAAATAAACATTGATCCTATTTTCAATTATCCTTTTGCAAAAATAATCATCGCTTACTGCGGAAAGCATTATACATTGTTACCGGAAATATTATTTGAAGAAAACAACAAAAAAGAACTCTTCGGTTTTAATCAACCGCTAACGGAAACAGAAATAATCCGGTACGAAACAATTTGTGAAACCGAAATAGTAAATATTTATTCTATCTCCGATAATCTGTTTTATTTCTTGAAGCAAAAATTTCCACAAGCTGTCATTTTACATCAGGCATCGACATTAATCAATGAGGCTATTTTGTCATCCAAAACACAACAAATACAATCATTACATATTGATGTTTATCCGGATTTCTTTTATGCTACTATTGTCGACAATGGAAATTTAATTCTTTCAAATTCATTTGCTTACGAAAACACGAATGAGTTCATTTATTTCGTTATAAGTTTATTCAACAGGTTTGAATTAAGCTTGTCGGAAGTTAATTTATTTTTATCGGGCAACATCAACAAAACAAGCGAAGAAGTCCGCATCCTGAGAAATTATATCAGCCACATTGTTTTTGAAGAAACACCGGGTTATCATTTTGTTCCTCAATTTCAGGAAGTCAATTTTCATGAATTATCTAAACTTTTTGTTTTATGCGAATTATAAGCGGACAGTTTAAAGGCAGAAGAATAGAGCCTCCTCATAACATTAAAGCGCGCCCTACTACGGATTTTGCACGGGAAGGCCTGTTTAATGTGCTGAATAATATGCTCGATTATGAAGAGAACTCGTGTCTTGACTTATTTGCCGGAACGGGTGCTATCAGCGTAGAGCTGGCTTCGCGCGGTTGTCCCTCTATTGTCAGTATAGAAGAAAATGACAGGCATCTGGCTTTCATCAAAAAAACGATACAGGAGTTGGGAATAACAACTGTGCATCCCATTAAAGCCGATGTTTTTAAATTTATTCCGTCCACATCACAATCATTTGATTTTATTTTTGCAGACCCACCTTATGATTTAAAAAAACTGGAAATAATTCCTGATCTTATTTTCGAAAATAATTTACTGAAAGAAGGCGGATTGTTTGTATTCGAACATTCGAGGAATAATGATTTTAGCTCACATTCCCGTTTTTTACAACACCGGTATTATGGGAATGTAAATTTTACATTTTTTCAATGATTTAACAGATATCGCCATGGGAAATAGTAATTTAGAGCAACTTATAACAATTATTACGGTTTTTCATCCGCAACAACTGGCGATTATACGGGCACATTTAGAAGCCGAAGGTATTGAGTGTTTTATACAGGATGAACTTACAATACAGGTAAATCCTTTTTATTCTAATGCCATCGGAGGTGTTAAATTGCAAATAAGGGAAAGCGACAAAGAAAGAGCTAGTGAAATATTGAGGGATGCGGGTTACCGTCTAGACGAAGACCATAAACCGCAAGTGTCTCCTTTTATGACCAAACTTGATAATATTACTTCAAAACTTCCTTTGTTAAAAAGAATCCGCTTCGAAGCACGACTATTGTTTATTGTAATTATATTGGCCATCATTTTTGTACTGGGAATGTATTCCTTATCTTTATTGACTGTTGACTTACCCAATAATCAAACTAATTCGCCATACGAGAATATAATTTCATACTAATATTTTCATCATATTCATCAAACTAGCATTTTAAGTTTCTGTAAATCCACAATCTTCACATCTTTTCCTTTTGATTGGATAATACCTTCTTTATTCATTTCGCCAATAGCACGTGCAAGTGCAGGACGTGTTACCCCAAAACGTTCGGAAAGATTTTGCTGCGTATACTCAAAACAGATATGTAATGATTTTTCTCTTTGATAAATATCAAACAAATAAAAAGCTATCTTATTTTTCAAGGTTTTAAAGGCGTGGAAATTCAGTCGTTGACTCAGAAAAACCGCCCTGTCTGAAATCAATTGCAGGTAGTTGATCAATACTTGTTGACAGGCTTGCATTATTTCAACCAATACTGCACGTTTCAGGTAAAAAATACCGGTATGCTGCATAGCTACAACACTCACCGGCATTCTATTCCCGGAGGAGAACAGGAAAGCCGGAGCCAGTACTTCCCCTGCACCAAGTTCTTCCACCACTATCAGCTTTCCGGTAGAATCTACCATTTGGGCTTGTATCAGCCCTTCGGTTACAATCATGAGGTTTTCACATTTGTCGTATTGCATGGCTACAAAATCATTGGCACCAAAAGTTCGCACTTTATAAGGGAAACGATTCAGTATTTCTATCAATTCCATCTGAGAAATTCCTTTAAATAAGGATGATTTTAATAAGATATTTTCCATAAATACTTTTTTGTAACATATGATACAAAATTAATTATAATACTGCATTATTTTTGTCTAAAAATAAAATATTTACATATGAAAAGAACAGTTATCAAGATAGATGAAGACTTATGCAACGGTTGCGGTCTTTGCGTTAACGGTTGTCATGAAGGAGCTTTACAACTTATCAATGGAAAGGCTGTAATGATCAGCGATTTGTATTGCGATGGTCTGGGAGCCTGCATAGGACATTGTCCGGTAGGCGCTATTGAATTTGAAGAACGCGAAACCGAACCGTATGATGAAGTGGCCGTTATGGAAAGGATTACGCCCAAAGGGCAAGCCGTTGTAGAGGCACACCTTAAACATTTACATGATCATGCCCAACATGATTTTTTACAACAGGGATTACAATATTTATCAGACAATAACATCAATTGGAAATTTGATTTTATGGAAACAAAACACGAACATCAACATGGAGGTGGAGGCTGTCCGGGTTCAAAAGCAATGAGCTTTGCTCCGGCAGCAAATGGGATGCAAACAGCATCCAACCAGCCATCGGCGCTTACACAATGGCCGGTACAGTTAAAATTACTTTCGCCTACAGCGCCTTATTTAAATGGAGCTGATTTACTGTTAGCAGCAGATTGTGTAGCTTTTTCGGTAGGTAATTTTCATAGCGCCTGGTTGCAGGGTAAAAAGCTGGCTATTGCTTGCCCAAAATTGGATACCGACAAAGAAGCATATATCGAAAAGCTAACAGCCATGATAGACCAAAGCAACCTCAATACGATTACCGTTATGATAATGGAAGTACCCTGTTGCGGAGGATTACTGCAAATGGCACAACAAGCCGTCAGCCGCGCTTCACGGAAAATACCGCTCAAACTGGTCGAAGTTGGTCTGCAAGGTAATATCTTGTCGGAACAATGGGTATAGATTAACACACGGAATTCAAGGATAAAACGGAATAACACAGATTTAATCATAACTAACGATTTGTGATTATAAAGAATAACATCTTTTATAATCAATAACATAGTTAAAGTAGATTCGTGTTATTCCGTTTTATCCGTGTATTCCGTGTGCTTATTTTTCAGTCCGTTCCTCCCTCCCATCAAAATTATTAATTATTAATTGTTAATTATTAATTAAAAATCACTATATTTGCGCCTCGATTTTTAAACAACATAATGTCTAACTACTAATTACTTAGTAAAAAAAGGAAATTTAAAAAATGGCAAATTTAAACCATGTAGCTCCTAATGCCGATTTCGATTGGGATGCTTACGAACAAGGAAGCACGGTAACAAGTGCAGAAAAAGAACAGCTTACCAAAGCTTATGACAACACTTTGAACGAGGTTAAAGACCGCGAAGTAACCGAAGGTACAATTATTTCGATGAACAAACGCGAAGTAGTGGTAAACATCGGCTACAAATCAGACGGTATTATCTCTATGAACGAATTCCGCTACAATCCTGATTTAAAAATCGGTGATAAAGTAGAAGTTTTCATCGAAAACCAGGAAGACACCAAAGGCCAATTACTTCTTTCTCACAAAAAAGCACGTACTGCACGTTCTTGGGATAGAGTTAACGAAGCATTGGAAAGCAGCGAAGTTATTAAAGGATTTGTTAAATGTCGCACTAAAGGCGGTATGATCGTTGATGTATTCGGAATTGAAGCATTCTTGCCAGGTTCTCAAATTGACGTTAAACCTATTCGCGACTATGATATATTCGTAGGAAAAACAATGGAATTCAAAGTGGTAAAAATCAACCACGAATTCAAAAATGTTGTGGTTTCTCACAAAGCTCTTATCGAAGCAGAGCTTGAACAACAGAAAAAAGATATTATCGGTAAACTCGAAAAAGGACAAGTGCTGGAAGGTACTGTTAAAAATATCACTTCTTACGGAGTATTTATTGACCTTGGTGGTGTTGATGGTCTTATCCACATTACCGACCTTTCTTGGGGACGTGTTACTCATCCGGAAGAAATCGTTTCTTTGGATCAAAAATTGAATGTTGTTATCCTTGATTTTGATGATGATAAAAAACGTATCGCTCTTGGATTAAAACAATTAACTCCTCACCCATGGGATGCGTTGGATCCAAACTTGAAAGTTGGCGATAAAGTAAAAGGTAAAGTAGTGGTTATGGCCGACTATGGTGCATTCGTAGAAATCGCTCCAGGTGTAGAAGGTTTGATCCACGTATCTGAAATGAGCTGGTCACAACACTTACGTTCTGCTCAAGATTTCTTGAAAGTAGGAGACGAAGTAGAAGCTGTTATTTTGACACTTGACCGCGAAGAAAGAAAAATGTCTATCGGTATCAAACAATTGAAAGAAGACCCATGGTTGAATATCGATGAAAAATATGCCGTTGGAACTAAACACACTGCTAAAGTTCGCAACTTTACCAACTTTGGTGTATTTGTAGAAATTGAAGAAGGTGTTGACGGATTAATCCACATTTCTGACCTTTCTTGGACCAGAAAAATCAAACACCCATCAGAATTTACTCAAATTGGAGCTGATATTGATGTTCAAGTATTGGAAATCGACAAAGAAAACCGTCGTTTAAGCCTTGGACACAAACAATTGGAAGAAAATCCATGGGATGTATTCGAAACAATTTTCTCTGTAGACAGCATTCACGAAGGTACTATTGTTGACTTGGTTGACAAAGGTGCTGTTATCGCATTGCCATACGGAGTAGAAGGTTTTGCTACTCCTAAACACTTGGTAAAAGAAGATGGCTCTCAAGCTGTATTGGACGAAAAATTACAATTCAAAGTAATCGAATTCAACAAAGAAGCTAAAAGAATCATCCTTTCTCACAGCCGTATCTTCGAAGATAAAAACAAAGTAGAAGGTGCTGAAGGAAGCGAAGAAAAACCAGCTAAAAAGAAAAAAACAACTAAAAAGGCTGATGAACTTCCAGGAAACCAAATGGAAAAAACCACTTTGGGAGATATCGAAGGTTTAGCTGCCTTGAAAGAACAAATGGACAACGAAGCTAAATAAATTTTTAGTTAAATAATAACAACAGAAGAAGGCTGCTCAATTGGGCAGCCTTCTTCTGTTGTTAAACTCAAACGATAATTCCTATTTCTTGAAATACCTGTTATATAATCCCTGAAAACCTTGCCCATGACGAGCTTCATCTTTTGCCATTTCATGTACTGTATCATGAATTGCATCCAGGTTTAATTCTTTAGCGCGTTTAGCAATACGCATTTTATCAGCACAAGCTCCTGACTCAGCATTCATGCGTTTTTCCAGATTGGTTTTGGTATCCCAAACCACTTCTCCCAATAGTTCTGCAAATTTCGAAGCATGTTCCGCTTCTTCAATTGCATAGCGCTTAAATGCTTCGGCTATTTCAGGATATCCTTCGCGGTCTGCTTGTCGACTCATAGCCAGATACATACCCACTTCGGTACATTCGCCCATAAAGTGGGCATTCAAATCTTTAATCATTTCTTCGTCGCAGCCTTTGGCTACACCAATAACATGCTCGGTAATAAAAGACAATGATTCTGTTTCGTCCAGTTCCTTGAACTTACTTCCGGGAACTTTACATTGTGGGCAACGTTCGGGTGCTTCTTCTCCTTCGTGCACATAACCGCACACGGTACAAATAAACTTCTTTTTCATGATTGTGATTGTGTTGTAAAATTTTGGTTTGTTGTTTTATTATTAATTCTAATTCATAAATTACAAATAACTGCGGGAAACTTATGGTAAGAAATTCTTCATCATTCATTCCTAAAGGAAACAAATATTTCAGTAGAATTATACCACCTGCGGGGAGGGGGATTATTTCTTGGTGGTTTTTACCACAAATTTCACCCGCGGTTATTTACGTTTAGTCAGTTATTTTTTATCCTTACACTCCTGACAATATCCTTTATAGTAAAGATGTGTCTGAGTAATTGAAAAATCGTCTGCAGTTACTATCTGTATAGCTTTCGATTTCATCGGAATATCATATATCTTATTGCATTTTAAACATATGAAATGAGCATGGTCTTCAATATCAGCATCAAAGCGGACATTTTTCTCTTCTATACTAATACACAAAGCAGCACCTTGCTCTGCAAACAATTTTAAGGTATTGTATACCGTTGTTTTAGACAATGTCGGTACCGATGGTAATAGCGCATTATAAACCTCATCTACTGTGGGATGAGTTCTATTTGCTTTCAAATAATCCATAATGGCTACACGTTGAACAGACGGTTTAATATGATGTTCCAATAAATATTGATCTGTCACTTTCATTATTGTAATTATTACAAATTTGTAATCATTACAAAATTAAATATTATTTTTAAAACGCCAAATTTTTTTTTCGCTTTTTATAGAAATTTACTCACAACAGAGAAATTACGATACGATATATTTGAGTTGTTTCTCAACCAAATTGTATATATATTTGTTGTAATAAAATAGCATGATGGAAAATTTTGAACTTCGCATATTGGGTTGTGGTTCGGCATTGCCAACCAGAATAAATAACCAAAGCTCACAAATTCTTACAATCAGAGATAAGCAATATATGATTGATTGTGGAGAGGGAACCCAAATTCAGTTGCGAAAATTCGGAATTAAAACGCCACGGCTTAACCATATTTTCATATCGCACCTACATGGTGACCACATATTTGGACTCATAGGTCTGATTTCTTCTTTCAGTATGACAGGTAGAACTGCGGAGTTATGCATTCATGCTCCTGCCGAATTAGAGAACTTACTGAAACCTCAGCTTGATTTTTTCTGTCAGGAAATTTGTTTTAAGGTAACTTTTTATCCGGTTGATACGCGTAAACATCAGCTTATTTTTGAAGACAGGACTGTCGAAGTTTATTCTATCCCACTGAAACACCGCGTTCCTTGTTGTGGCTTTCTGTTTAAGGAAAAAGCAAAACAAAGGCATTTGCTCAAAGAAATGATTGATTTTTATCAGATTCCACTGAAGCAACTGCCTTTTATCAAAAATGGCAATGATTATGTCACACCGGAAGGTGAAGTTGTCGCCAACGAAAGGCTGACCAAAGCTCCTATTCCGCCAAAATCATATGCTTATTGCTCGGATACGGCTTACTCAGAAAAAATCATACCTTTTATAGAAGGGGTAGATTGTCTTTTCCATGAGGCTACTTTTTTGCAGAGCGAAATTATGAGAGCTAAAGAAACGGGGCATTCTTCTGCATTACAAGCGGCAGAGATTGCAAAAAAAGCAAATGTAGGAAAATTGATTATAGGCCATTTTTCGGCTCGGTACACAGATCAGCAACCTTTATTAAAAGAAGCACAAGAGGTTTTTCCTAATACTATTTTAGGAACGGATGGGCTTTTTGCAGATTTGTTGGGAATTTCCAATCCTAAAATTTAAACTTTAGAATTTTCCCGGATTGAGGCGCCAAATCAATCCAAATATCAATGGATAATTGTTCTTCCTTATCTTTTGGATTCAATAAATTTACCGTTTTCCCTTTTTGTGTTTTATTATTAAGTTCCAAATGTTCTAATACCTCATTTGGAATATACACACTGACTTTAGCCGCCTGAAGGTCAAAATTAGCTATAATTAATAACAATTCAGTGTCTTTTTTCCGGAGAAAAGCATATTGTTTAGTGGAATCGAAATGATGGTTTTCATAGTTCAACCACATTAAATCATAAAATTCTCCTTTGGAAATAGATTTTTCAATAAGACAAATATTCAACAGGTTCTTATAAAAAGTTTGTAATGTTTTTTGATCTTGCGTCAATTTTTCGTCATTAAACTTACCTTTATTAATCCAATTGTTTACCGACATCACATTCCAATAATCAAAAATAGACGTACGTCCATCTCGCCCACTGAATCCTTCTTTATCCATTCCTTTTTCGCCCAGTTCCTGTCCAAAATACAACATAAAAGGATTTTTATTCATGGTAGCAGAAACAATAGAGGCAGGTATACCAGCAAACCCGTTATTGGCAAAAAAATCGGATGCTATTCGTTGTTCATCATGGTTTTCCATGAAATTGAGCATATTATCCCGGATATCATCTACTTGTTGCCAACAAAATGTAATATTACTGGAAGGAACATAACCACAGGTTACATTGCGTAAGGTATCGTATAATCCTACTTTGTCGTATAAATAATCAAATTTTCCGGTGCGAATATAATTGCGGTACTCGTCAGGGTTATAAACTTCGGCAATAAACAGAATTTCAGGATATTGTTCTTTAACTCGTGATATACCCCAATTCCAAAATTCAACGGGTACCATTTCGGCCATATCACACCGAATACCATCTACACCTTTGCTTGCCCAGAACAATAAGATATCTTTCATTTTTACCCAAGTATCGGGTATTGGATCAAAATGCTTCTGGCGTCCGGAGGCATAATCTACACCATAATTCAATTTAATGGTTTCATACCAATCGTTAATAGTAGGATAAGCATTGAAACAATCATTACCCGTAGCTTTGGCCGGAAATTCCTGGTATCTTTGTTGTGTTCCTGCATACAGGTCAAACTGGCCTTCAAATGATTGTCCGGGTAAATAGTAAAAGTTATTTTGGGGATTAAAGTGATAGGCATTATTGTCATTTTCTCCCAAATCTTTTACATCCTGAGGCTTTGATTTGGATTTATACTGACGGGCAACATGATTGGGTACAAAATCGATAATCACTTTCATGCCAGATTTGTGAGTTCTGTCTACCAATGTTTCAAATTCTTCCATCCGTTTTCTCACATCTGTGGCTAAATCGGGAGAAATATCGTAGTAATCTTTTACGGCATAGGGCGAACCGGCTTTGCCTTTAACAATAGCTGGATGATTGCTTTGAATTCCATAGGAAGAATAATCGGTTTGTGTAGCATGTTCCAATACACCTGTATACCAAATATGTGTGATACCTAAGTTTTTAATCTCATTTAATGCTTTGTCGGTAAACGCGTTAAATTTTCCGGAACCATTTTCTTCTATGGTTCCGTTTTCTTTGTTTTTTGTTTTTGTATTACCAAAAAGACGGGTAAAAATCTGATAAATAATGATTTTTTGGCCACCTAAATCCCCCTCAAGGGGACTTTGAGCGGTTGCGTTATTTTTTTGCGTTTTGTTTAGCATAATGATTAATTATAAGAATAAATCTATTTTCTTAAAGTCCCCTTGAGGGGGATTTAGGGAACTGGTCTTACTCCACATACAATACTAATCCTTTCAGGTATTCCCCTTCGGGATGATAAATATTAATGGGATGATCGGCAGGTTGAGATAGCTGATGTAAAATGCGCACGTTTCGTCCCGATTGAGCGGCAGCACTAAATACGGCCAACCTGAACTGCTCTTTACTCACTGCCTGAGAGCAGGAAAAGGTAAACAGAATACCGCCTGGCTTTATTTGTTCAAATGCTTTGGCATTTAACTTCCGGTAACCTTGCAGGGCATTACGCAGCACATCCTTATGTTTGGCAAAAGCAGGTGGATCAAGTACAATAAGATCGTATTTTTCGTTTATATTGTCTAAGAATCTAAATGCATCGGTAGTATGCGACTGATGTCTATTATCATCCAGAAAATTCAGGGCTATATTTTTATTGGTAATTTCGATCGCTTTAGCCGAACTATCAACAGAATCAACATATCTAGCCCCTCCACGCATGGCATAACAGGAAAATCCTCCTGTGTAGCAAAACATATTGAGTACTTGCCTGCCTTTTGAGTATTTTTCGAGTAAGGATCGGTTTTCCCGTTGATCAATAAAAAATCCTGTTTTTTGCCCTTTTTCCCAGTCTATAAGAAATTTCAGGTTATTTTCCATGGCTATTCCATCGCCGGAACTACCGTACAAATAACCGTCTTCGGGTTCAATATTCGCTTTGAAAGGAAGGGTCGCTTCGGATTTGTAATAAATACTTTTAAGACTACTTCCCAAAACGGTTTTAAGAGCTTCAGATATTTGAAAACGGGCATGATGCATCCCTACGGAGTGGGCTTGAATAATAGCGGTATGGTCATAAATATCAATGATAAGTCCCGGCAACGAATCTCCTTCTCCATGAATCAAACGGAATGTATTATTTGTTTCATTAATAAGTCCTAAATCTACACGAACCTGATAAGCTTTTCTAATTTTATCGTTCCAAAAATTGGAATTGATGTCAACTTGATTAAATGCCAACATTCGCACGGCAATGCTTCCTATTTGGTAATGCCCCAATCCCTGAAAACCCATGCGGCTATCCAGTATTTCTACAATATCGCCTTCTTCTACCTTACCGATTATTTTTTTTATGGCTCCCGAAAATATCCATGGATGAAATCGTTTCAGGTTTTCTTCTTTACCTTCTTTTAAAATAATTTTTGTATAACTCATGTTTAATAATTGAATAACGGAATAACGGAATAATGGAATAAAAAACAAGAACATTTTATTATTCCATTATTCCGTTATTCCATTATTATTCTTATACTCCTAATGATTTACGTACAGCTTCAATTTTTTCATCGGCTTTTTTATTGGCCGCATCGTACTCGCTCTTCGATTTTAATTCGCCCAACACTTCTACATAGAATTTAATTTTAGGTTCTGTTCCCGAAGGACGTACAGATACTTTGGAGCCATCTTCGGTAAAGAATTGCAATACATCGGATGTTACAGGCATTTCCAGTTTGAAAGATTTTCCTGTTTTGATGTCTTTGCCCGTTAATGAATCGAAATCTTTTATTAAAACAATCGGAGATCCTGCTAATTCTTTAGGTGGATTGTTTCTAAAATCGTGCATCATTTGTTTGATTTCATCTGCTCCGGATTTTCCTTTTTTAGTTACCGAAATTCCTTTTTCTTTGGAGAAACCGTATTCGAGGTATATATTTTGCAATAGTTCATACACTGTCATACCATTGTCTTTGGCCCAAGCAGCCATTTCGGCAATCACGACACAGGCAGAAACGGCATCTTTATCGCGAACAAAGTCTTCGGCCAAATAACCGTAGCTTTCCTCACCACCGCCAATGTAGTTCATCTTGCCTTCTTCTTTTTTCATGACATCGGCAATCCATTTGAATCCGGTATATACATCAAAACAGATTACTCCATTCTTTTCGGCCACTGTTTTTATCAATTCAGTGGTAACAATTGTTTTTACAATATATTCTTTGCCTTTTACTTTTCCTAGTTCTTTCCAGCGACGGATTAAATAATAAGTCAACATCATGGCTGTTTGCTGTCCGTTTACGAGGATCCATTCGTTTTTATCATTTTTAACTGCAATACCGACTCTATCTGAATCGGGATCGGAAGCCATCACAATATCGGCATTTGTTTCTTTCGCTTTTTCCACGGCCATGGCCAATGCAGCAGGTTCTTCGGGATTAGGAGAAACAACTGTAGGGAAGTTTCCACTTACCACATCTTGCTCGGGAACATGGATAATATTTTTAAACCCGATTGCTTGTAATGTACATGGAATAAGTTTAACACCTGTACCGTGTATTGGTGTATAAACGATTTTCATATCACTATGGCGTGCAATGGCATCGGGCGAAAGCGCTATTGTTTTAATTTTGTCGATGTACATTTTGTCCATCTTTTCGCCAATAATTTCAATCAGTGCTTTATTGCCTTCGTACTTAATATCGTCAACAGATTTGATGTTGTTGACTTCGGCAATTACATTTTCATCGTGTGGCGGTACCATTTGTGCACCATCATTCCAATAGGCTTTGTATCCGTTGTATTCTTTCGGATTGTGGCTAGCGGTAATAATAATACCACTTTGACATTTGAGTTCTCTGATTGTAAATGAAATTTCCGGCGTAGGGCGTAAATCGTCGAACAGATAGGCTTTTATTCCATTAGCTGAAAAAATATTAGCTGATATTTCGGCAAATTTACGGCTATTGTTACGGCAATCGTATCCGATCACTACCGAAATTTGAGGAATGTCTTTAAATTGTTGCTTCAAATAATTAGAAAGCCCTTGGGTAGCAGCTCCAACAGTATATATATTCATTCTGTTTGTTCCCACTCCCATAATGCCGCGTAAGCCTCCTGTTCCAAATTCGAGGTCTTTATAAAATGCTTCGATAAGTTCGGTCTTATCTTCGGTATCCATCATTCTTTTTACTTCGTTTTTGGTTTCCTGGTCATAATTTCCATTTAACCAAACTTGTGCTTTCTTGAAGACTTCATCTATCAAAGTATTATCTGCCATTGCTCTATGTTATTATGTTTATTACTAAATTTTGGCTAAGTTATGATTTATTTTTGTCTTTCGAAAAAATAATCTTTCCAAAAAGCCTATTATCAAAAATAAATACAAATTTCTGATTTTAAAATAATTTTAATTATAAAATTAGAATCATATAAAAAAAATGTTTATCTTTGTACCTATTTAGATACTATTAATCATTCGGTTACGGTTTTTTTACAAAGGATTCTATAATTAGTTTATAAAGCATTTTATATCAATATTATTATTTAAATTTAAAGTACCAGACTTATGAAAGACACAAAAGAAAGAATAATACAGGAATCGGCAAGATTATTTATGCAACAAACTTTTGACGGAACATCTGTTGCCGAAATTGGAGCCGCAGTTGGTATTTCTCCATCTAGTATTTTCTCTCATTTTAAGAGCAAAGAAGAAATTTACGTTGATACGGTTGAGAGATACATCATCAATACTCAATTGTCTCAGAAAAAATTTGAAAATTATCAAAACATGTCGCTTCGCGAATTTATCGATCTTTATCTGGATAAAGCTAAAGAATTGATGAATTTGGTTCAGGAATATACTCAAGGAGGCGATCAAAGCTATGTTCAATATTTTTCATTCTTACTTGAAAGCACTATTAAAAATGATGTAAGTAAAGAAAAATTGGTGGCATTAAACGAGCAAGAAATGGAAGTTTGGGAATGTGTAGTTAAAAATGCACAAGGAAAAGGCGAAGTTTCAAGCGATATCAGTGCTCAAAGTATTGCAGAATTATTCTGTTATTCTTTTGCCGGTATGTCATACAGCCTTTCTATAAATACGGGAGCTTCTATTAAACAACTAGAACATATGTTGAATACTGTGTATAGAATTGTTGCTAAGTAATTCGCAAGAAAGACACCATAACAAAAAAAGACTGTTGAGTTCAACAGTCTTTTTTTGTTATGGTGTCTTTCTTATTTTTCTAACGGAGTTTTACGAAATAAATCATAGGTGCCTGCTCCTTCCGTTCTTTCTTTTTCTATTTTTACACTATCAAATTTTTCTTTTCTCAGCATATTTGCTTTTTCTATAGCGTCTTGTATTGACATAACAGGACTTAGATGGAGAGCCGTAATCATTTTTTCGAGTCTTTTTTCCATTGTTCCGGAAGCTACAACTATATCCAATCCAAGTTCTTTATAAGTATCCTGAAGCAAGATTTCTGATTTTTCGCGGAAAGATTCACTGGTTGGACGATGTCCATCCGGATCAAAAGGAAATTCGACAGGTAAATGAACAATGGCATCATAATGATTTTTAGTATACTCTTTTACAACCTTGCCAAATCCGGTAATAGTTTGCTCAAAAACTCTCCATTCCGGAGCATTCATAATACGGTGCAGTTTAAGTTTCCAAGGTTTTTCGGAAGGATTAAGCCCGGTAATCATGCGTGTTGTACCATAGAGCCATTCCTGCAAGGGACAGCCGTCAGATATAAATGAGTTTCCCAGCTGCTTTTCAATAACAATCCTTTCGGTAAATCTCCTCATCCCTAATTCTATCAGTTCATGGAAATCACATTCTTCCAACCTCTTTCCAGGAAAGGTTGCAGGTAATATTTCACGCATAGTACGTGCATGGGTAGCTTGTATTCCTGTTAACAGGCTAAGGGCCAATGAAGTTGTTGTTTTACCGGTAGAATAGGTACCGCTTATTACAATTCTCATAATTATGTATGTTAATGATAGAATTCTAAGACATGTTTAATTCTGCAAACAAAAAATAAATGATTATTTAATTTGAGAATTAAAAACCGATCGAAAGATACGCAAAAAATTGACATGATATGCAAATTTAAGGAAATAAAAATGAATATATGGTAGTATAAAACATTCGCATGTTCAATTCACGAATTGAACATGCGAATGCAATATAAAACCAGAAGAAGGAAAAGATATATTAGTTTAAGTTTGAATAATTTTGTTGATTAAATACATTTGATTTAATTACCAGCATGTCTTTTTGTGCTTTATCTAATGCCGTTTGAGGAGAAATAATCATACGTAAGCCTAGTTCAGTTATTATTTGCTCAAGTATTTCAGTCAAAATTGTATTTTTTGATATACTATAATTTTTTATTTTACTATTTTGAATCAGATTGAGCAGGCAATCATCTACTTTCTGATTTTGTAAGTCTTCTTCATCTATCCTATTTATATGAATAATGCATTGGTATTCTTTTTCTGCATATTCGGCAATAATTCTTTCCAACCCGGAAATCATCAGCAAAGATTCTTTATCTTCGCGCTGATTTTGCATATTTTTCCTAATTGCTTTCATATGTGCCAATTCATTAAATACACTTCCATTGGATATAAAAGTATCAAATTGCTGTTCTGCTTCAATTCGTTCGGAGAAAGATGAAAGAGTATATACAAATAATTCCTGCCAGTTCGAATTTTTTATTTCTTTATTCAATCCATATTTAATAGCCTGGCTTGAATATGCTGTTTGCCTTACCACATCATATCCTATGATATAAGATAAAGCATTAGACAGCATTTGTCTATCCTGTGGATCTACTCCGGTTATTGCAATTTTTTTCATATTAATTCGATTTTATTTGAGAAACCATCTTTATAGTTGAACTAATAGCTCCCAGTTCGCTTACAAACTGAATACTTTTCCAGATTTCATCTCCTTTTTTTATTGTTTTTACGTCTTCAAAATACAGTTTTGAATTGTACTCTGTTTCTTCAACCGGTTCATTTATACGAACATCAAACTCTTTTAGCCAAATATTACTTCCATTATTTTTATCAGTTTTTTCTATGTAATAAAATAGAGCTTGGACCAATTGTCCTGAGATTAATATAATATCTGTCAATAAGGTGCCTTTATACAGGCTTCCGATGCCAGACTTTTGAGTAGAGGAATCTTCAATTGAAATAGACGCGGTACAAAGCATGAGTTCATCATTTAATGTAACATCTTTTATCAAGTGCGTTCTCTTTTTATATCCTGTACAATAAATGCTGGAATTATCGGCATCTAAATAAGAAATAGAAGATAAATTCCGGCAGGTTTTTGCAGGATGATCGATTGTAATTTTGACCAAAGTTGTATTTATCTTTACCTCAAATAAACTTTTACATCTGTCCTTAGAAATCTCTGTCGAAATAAGTTTTCCTGAAATCTGAATCTTAGTATCTTCAGATAATTCTATAGAAGATTGTATCTTTGTTTTAAAATTACTAATCCAACAAGAAGAAATTTCTTTAGAGGAAATCTGAAATTCGGCTAAAAGGACCTGTTCGCAAATAATAGAAGACATGGCAATATATTCTACTGACCCCAAATGTAAATGTCTATTGGTCTTGTTTCTCCACTTATAATCCACAAAAACATTACCTGTCAAAATCTTACATTCAGGTTCATATGACAAATTTTGATAATTAAAATCAAAATGTTTAAATCCATTAGAGAAATACCTATCTTCCTCTTTACCTAAAAATTCTGTAATATTTTCTAGATACTTTAGTCCCATTTTATGATGTTTTCATTATTGTGTAAAAGTAGGTCGCAAATACCTAAATTTAAAATGGATTTTTGCTAGAATATTCAAAGAATATCAGAATTATCCATAAAATAGAACCCATAAAGTAGAGTTATTATTAGTTTTTCATTAAAAACCCAAACTATTTTTTGTTATTTTATGGATTATTGCTAATCTTTTTCTAAATTTACGGATTATTACTAAAAAA
>JAVBUB010000137.1:0-8656 GCA_031555675.1 Paludibacteraceae bacterium
AAAAGCTCAATACATGACAAAAACTACAAATAGTTACCCCTCACGAGATTGAACAATGTTAAAGCTGTACAACCCCTTCGGGGTTGAGTTGTGGTGTATTTTTTACCCCGTATAAACTGGTGCAGTGCGGGGTTATGCAAATTAAATACCTCCGGTGTTTTCTATAGGTATGTAATTTTTGTCATGTACTGAAACAAAAAAGATAAGCTATCCGAAATTTTTCGGATAGCTTATCTTTACATATCTAATATAATTATTTCGTCGTGGCTTTTGCTCGTTCTTCGGGAGACATAGAAGCCAGTTCTTTTACTTTATTGATGTCCAAACCTAAACCGGCGGCAACACGTGTTCCATATTCTTCATTCGCCTTATAAAACAACGCTGTTTGACGGTATTGAATTCGCTCTTGCGCATGGCCGATATGTCCTACAATGTTATTAACCAGATTTGCTTTATCGTAATCGGATAATACTCTAGAATACAAATCGCCGGCCTGAACAAAATCGTCATCGCTTACTTTATATTCGTGGCGGGCAGCCATTCCTTGCACATCCAATGAAGGAGGAGTAAAAGCTGCATCGGGAGAAGCTCCGTCAAAAGAATTGGGATAATAGTTAGGCGAAGGTAAATCCATGGCGCCCATATTCATATAGCCGTCGCGCTGGTAATTGTGCATAGGGCATTTGGGCGCATTTACCGGTAGCTGGTGAAAATTTGCCCCTAACCTATGCCTGTGTGTATCGGGATAAGAAAATAATCGTATCTGAAGCATTTTATCCGGTGATGCCGCAATACCCGGCACAAAATTACTCGGGGAAAAAGCGGCTTGTTCTATTTGTCCAAAATAATCATCAGGATTACGGTTCAGCACAAACTTACCGACCTCTTGCAACGGGTATTCTTTTTGCGACCAGACTTTGGTAATATCAAAAGCATCGAACCTGAATTTATCAGCTTCTTCGGGTGTCATAATTTGCACATAAGCCGTCCACGAAGGAAAATTTCCTTGTTCAATCGAATTATACAGATCGCGAGCTGCATGGTCGGGATCTGTACCGGCCAGTTCGGTAGCTTGCGCATCTGTCAGGTTTTTGACACCCTGGTTGGTTCTGAAATGCCATTTAATCCACACGTGTTCTCCTTTGGCATTGTACCACATATAGGTGTGGCTGGAATATCCGTGCATATGACGGAAACCATCCGGAGTTCCTCTATCGGAGAAAAGTATGGTTACTTGGTGAATGCTTTCGGGTGTTAATGATAAAAAGTCCCAGAAAGCATCGGGATCCTTAAGGTTGGATAACGGATTCCGTTTTTGAGTATGGATAAAATCAGGAAATTTGATACCGTCGCGGATAAAGAATGTTGGGGTATTATTCCCAACCATATCATAATTACCTTGTTCGGTGTAAAACTTCAGGGCGAATCCTCTGGGGTCGCGGGCGGTATCGGCCGATCCTTTTTCTCCTCCAACGGTAGAGAAACGGGCCAACATTTCTGTTTTCTTTCCTACCTGTGAAAGGAAATCGGCACAGGTATACTGTGTCATATCTTTGGTTACTTCAAAATAACCCAATGCACCCGATCCTTTGGCATGCACCACACGTTCGGGAATACGCTCTCTGTCGAAATGAGCCAGTTTTTCTACCGTATGGGTATCCGACAGCAAGGTAAGGGTTGGTTTTCCGGTTGTTATCGATGCCTGATCGTTGCTTACCGGGGCACCTTGGTTGTCGGTTAGTGTTTTCTTCTTGTCTTCTTTCATCATTGTTTATATTTAAAGGTTAGTATAATACTTACATTTAATATAAACGATTAACTTCCCTGTTTTGTTTTGACAAAGAAAGAATAACAGACAATGAATTATTTTTCTTCCTTGTTTTTGGTAGTTGCAACAATAGGAATGCCTACACCGAACTGGATATAGAAACTTTTTCCATCCAACACTTTATCTTTATATAAATTGGTAAAGCTCTGATTATATCGTAAATTCAACTGAACACCTTTACCTTTCATAAAACGATATTGTACATCAACTGCCGCTCCGGCATCAACCAGATTAATATCGTCTTTGGTTTTGAGTTTATACAATAAATCTCCGTCATCATAAGATGTCTTATAGGTATCTTTGGCATACATACGAAAACCAACAGCCGGGCCTAATCCGACAGACCACGAATGTGTAAAACAGTATCTCATCAGAGGGGTAATTTCGAAATAAGTAATATCACGTTTAACGCTGGAAGCATTGGCCAACACATCGGCATCGTCGGTTAATGAATTATCGGGCATATCGAGTTTATTACCTCCTTTGGGCGATTTAAAAACCAGATAATTTTGAAGTAGCCAGGGACTGTCTTCCCATAATTTTATATCCGTATAAGCTCCTAACGTCAGACCGATATGCGGATCGTAGCTTCCCGATTGGGTAATGTATGAACCCTGCGCTCCAACAAAGAGTCCTATTTTAAACTTATCGGTTTCTATTTTCTTTCCAAAAACCAGTGCAATAAGAGCTTGAGAGTAAACAGAAGTTATGCCGGCAGAAAATAACAACATGAATATAATTATTCTTTTCATCGTTTTTGGATATATTGTTTGGGTTATCTTGTAACAAACTAAATTATGATTTGTTTTGATTTTGCATAAATAAAAAACGATCTGAAAAATTAAATTTCTCAGATCGTTTCTTTTATGATACTTAAGTGTATAAAATCAGTCTAAATCGTTCAAATATTGCTTAAAAGTTTTAATCGAGTCTTCCAACATCATAAAATCTACAGACATATCTTTTACAAATGGAATTTGAGCATATTCTTTTTCATATAGCTTATTCATTCTATCCGTATGATATTGATGCATGTACAACAATAGTTTTATTTCTTTTTCTTTCTCAAAGTCTTTTTTGTTATTTTCGGACAGAAGCAGGTTTAAAACCTTTTCTTTCAACATATCCTTATTTTGAATGAAAAAAGTAATATATTTCCTTACTTCTTCATAGCGGGAGTCATTCTGTAATTTCTTTAATGACAGTATGCCCTTTTCTATTTTATCTTTATAAGTAGCTGCAACAAGCAATGGAACTACGGGTGGAGCTTCTTTTATTTGTTTTATCGCAACTTCGAGGGCCATATAAATTGCCAATCTTTGATCTGCCGCTTCAAAATTCAATAAAATCCGCAGTGTATTTACTTGTTGCTTATGGAGATTTTCAAATGGAGCTAATTCAGCTTCAATATTTTTTATTTTTTTCTTTATGAGCCTCTGTTGTCTTTTTACTTCCGAATTATTCTGAAATAAAGCAACCTTGTCGTTTACTTTATTAAAAATTGATTTGATGGATTGAAATCGTTCGTAGTGCTCCGATACAGTAGTAACTTGTGTATTTACCAGGGATAAGTAGTCTTGCCGGTTAAGAATTAGCTTAAAAATCTGATCTTGAATTAGCAGACGTGATCTACTCAGCAAATCAGGATCTTTTTCTATTTCGAGATTTTTATTTTGTATTTCTGTGCTAAAAGAAAAAACAGCATCCATAAAGTCAGACAACAACAATGTTTCTGCATTCAAAGAATTGATGGAACTGTTAATATAATCCATGGGATTGACTTATTTTTACAAAATAAAAGAAAAATGGCTTTTCATATTCTTTTTATTAGTCTCTTTTGTAGATTTTTAACACTATTTGAGAAAAATTTATTTTTTCAAATAGTGTTAAAAATCTATTTAGAAATAGATCTTTTAAATGATCATATATGTTTTGCAGAAATAGCTTTTATATTACCTTATTCATAAGGTTTACAAACGAGTTTTACCAATTTATTCGGCATATATACTTGGAGAATTAATAAAGGCAGTTAGATGTGTTTTTTGCTTTTTGGTTAGGTGTTTTTCCGTAGTTTTTTTAAAGTGAAAATAAATTCCAAACCTCCTTCTACTCTGTTTTTAGCTACAATTTGCCCTTTGTGGAAAAGTACCGCGTTTTTAACAATCGATAATCCCAATCCTGTACCTCCGGCCTTGCGTGAACGTCCTTGGTCGATGCGGTAAAATCGTTCGAATAAACGATTCAGGTGTTTATCGGGAATGCCAACCCCGGTATCGGCATATGAGAAATAATAGAAATTATCGTCTTCCCTGAAACAAGTCAGTATAATATTGAAGTTTTCTCCGGCATACGCCAGTGAGTTGTCTGTCAAATTTCTGAAAATGGAGTATAGTAACGAATGGTTTCCTTGTATGTGTATGTGTTTATCAATGTGAATGCTTACATTCACATGCTTTTCTTCTATTTGCAAGGCAATGTCTTTGAACACAGATTCTATTACATCTAGCAGGTAAATGTCCTCACAATCGAATAGGATGGCCGATTCGTCTATCTTGTTGAGCAATGAAATATCACTGACAAGGGACGCTAGCCTTATTGCCTGGGAATAAGACCTTTCAATAAAAAAATGTTTTTTATATTGTTCTATCTCCGGATTGTTGATAATGGTTTCCAAGTATCCTTGAATGCTGCTAACTGGTGTACGCAGTTCATGTGCAATATTTTGCGTAAGCTGTCTTTTCAGCAGGTTTTCTTCTTCCTGCTGCGTAATATCATTGATAGAAACTTCGAAACTATTATCCTGGAAAATAATGGCTTTGACCATAAATGTCTTGCCATTTTTATTGAGCAGAATACTTTCGCTTAGTGTTTTATTTTTATTGGATTTTGCTGTCAGGTTTTTTTCGATAAAAATATTTAAGGGTTCAAATTCGGAAATGGAAAAAATCCCTTCGGGCATTATCGATTGTTTATCGGAAATGATATTGATATATTGTATGAAGTTATCGTTGGCCAGGATTTCTTTTTTCTCAAAAGAAAAGAAAGCCAATCCTTCATTGGATATCTGGAGGTGTTTGTAAAGTTTTTCCCGCTCAATGTATAATTTATCTTTTGTTTTTTGCAGGTTGTTATACAGTTGCACAATGTATGAGCTTATTTCGCCCAGTTCATTATCCGGAAATTGTATGTTTTCTTTGATAGGAGCGTTTAGTTCTGCTTTCTGGGCAAAATTACGAAGTGAAGTAATTGATTTTCCTATATTATTGGAAATAGCAATTAAAAAGACAACGGTTATGGCAAACAGGACAAGCAGAAAGTACAGGAAAATATTGTCGGCCCGCAACATGTTAGCCAGGTTAACATCATAGGGTAGGGCAGTGCGGATAAAATAAGGGCCTATATGGATAGCAGAATAAAAATAGGTAATGTTGGTTGAGTTGGAAATACGTATGGCTGTTCCTTTACCGGTATGCGTGGCTTCTATAATTTCCGGGCGGTTGAGGTGGTTATTAAAATCTTCGCGGTGGGAAGCGTTGTCAAAAATTACATTTCCGGTAGAATCGACAATGGTTGCCCTGAGGTTTTTTTCGGGAAATAATTGTATAAAGGCGGATAATTTGTTGATGTCTTTATTACTGGTAATAAAAAAGTTATAAATGAGAAGATTGCAGGTAGATAGTTCGTTATCGAGTTTGGTAATGCTGTAGTTTTCTTCCCGTTTGTACTGAAAAAATCCGATTAATAAGGCAAATGCCAGAAATACGCTGAAAAAATAGACAAAAATCCGTTTATTGAACGATAACTTGAATAATCCCCCGAATTTTTTCCATGGAGATTTTTCTGTATTTGAGTCTATGGTTTGTTTCTTCATAGTTATTCTTGCAAACTGATTTTGGTTATAAACTTAACATTTACCATATTTAATTCAAGATTCAAAGTTCAAGATTCAGAATTATCTGTAAAACATCCTCAATGCGTACTGTTGAATATTGAATCTTAAATCTTAAATATTGAATTTATTATTCTTTAGACCTTTATTGAGTTATACGTTTTACGTTATTCTTTAAAAATTTAACTTTCAAAACAATACCCATATCCCATTCGGGTAATAATATTGTTACCATAAGGTTCTATTTTTTTTCTCAGGCGGGTAATGTTTACGTCAATTGTCCTGTCTAATACATATACGTTATCCCATATCCGGGATAGGATTTCTTCACGCGAAAAAACATGATTGGGATTTTCCAGTAATAATTTCAGGATTTCAAATTCCTTTTTGGTAAGTTCTATTTCTTTACCGGAGATGGTTATCTTTTTATTCTGTAACGAAATTTCGAGGTTTTCGTATTTAAGAATATTTTGTTCCGGTTCGTTTTTGTTTGAAGTCCTTTTCAGTACGGCTTTAATGCGTGCAATGACTTCTTTAATGGAAAAGGGTTTTGAAATATAATCGTCGGCTCCTACCGTAAATCCTGTTAATGTATCGTTTTCGGTATCTTTCGCCGTTAAGAAAATGACGGGTATTTTAGCTGTTTGTGTGTTTTTTTTCAATGTATCGGCCATCCTGAATCCCGATATAGGCCCCATCATTACATCTAATAACAATAAATCGTAATCGGCTATGTTTTTAGCAAGGGCTTCTTCGGCAGAAAAAGCAGTATCAACTTCAAATCCTTCGTTTTGCAGGTTGAATTGCAAAATTTCGCATAAATCTTCTTCGTCATCGACAACTAAAATCTTGTAACTTTTCATTATTTTTCTGTTTTCATCCAGTTGCCGGAAGGCATTGTAGCCGGATCAATTTTCAAAACAAAGTAACGAAATATATATTACAAAAGTACAAATTTAGTATTACATTCTTATTACAAAAGGAAGTGTGGTTCAATATTTTGGATTTATATATCAATAATATTTTTCAGTAATTTTAAATTAAACAGCAAAGGGGCTGCTTCAAAAATCTAAATTCTTTACTCCAAAGTACACACAAAAAATTACAAAGAGCACAAAGCTTAGACAATCAGTCGTCATGCTTTGTGCTCTTTGTGCAAACTTGGTGTCCTTCTGATAAAAGAACTTTTGAAACAGATCCTTTTAGTTGATATTCAATTGGGGATCTTTATTTCGTAATGAGTACTTTCCGTATTATTTTATCCTTTTCAATAATAACGGTATACATTCCCGGGTTTTGCATATAAATATATTCCGGATTATTAGCGGCTTTCAGGCTGTGAATTTTGGCTCCGTTAAGGCTGAATACGGATATTATATCTCCCGGATCGGCATTGTTTATTTGTATGGTATTACGGTATGCAATAATTGTTTTTGTATTTTCATCTTCTCCGATTTTAGGAGTGTCTACGCCGCCTATTATTGTAATAGTGCATATTGCGGTTTTATTGCCGTCTTCGGTAGTGATTTGTACCACAGCTTCTCCTTTGATATATCCGGTTATTTTACCGGTATAGCTGTTAATTCCAATGAATTCTTCTCCTTCGATGATCGTATATATGGCATTTTTGTTGGTAGCATTGGAAGGATTAAATACTGGAACCAGTGTTTTGCTTTCCCCTACATTTACCGTCAGGTTTCCTAAAGTAACGCTATTAACAGGTATTCTTTCTACCGTAATGGTGCATTGTGCTGTTTTGCCTCCGTCTTCTGTTGTAACTTTTACTTTGGCTTGTCCTTCTGCAATTGCTGTTACTACTCCGCTGGAATTAACAGAAACAAAATTCTGACCTTCTACAATGCTGTATATTACATTTTTATTATTTGCATTGGATGGTGTAATTACCGGAGTTAATGTTGCAGATTGGCCAATAACTATTGTTACATCTTTAAGGGTTACGCTTGTTATGGGTACTACTATGGTAACAGTACAGGTTGCCGAATATTTACCGTCGGAAGTCCTGGCTGTAATAGTAGTAGTTCCGCCTGCTATCGCAGTTACTTTTCCATAGGCGTCTACAGTTGCCACAGATGTATTGGATGATGTCCAGTTTACTGTTTTATCTGTTACATTGTAAGGAGTGATGGTAGCAATTAATATATCGTATACACCTACTTCGATAACTGATGCATTTTTGTTCAATGTTATTCCTGTTGGTGGAATAATGGTTGGTGTATATACGGTAACATTGCAAGTGGCGGTATGGTTACCATCAACTGTAGTGGCTGTAATAACAGCGGTACCAACAATACCCGGAGTTACTACTCCGTTGTTGTTTACGCTGGCTACGTTTGGATTGCTGCTCGACCAGCTTACTGCCGGATTGGCCGCATTATACGGAAATACGGTTGCGCTAATGGTTTTAGGGCTTTCTCCAACGGTAAACATCATACTTGTTGGACTAACAGATATTCCGGTAACCAATATGGTGGTAGCGCTTACGGTAACATTACAGTTGGCTGTAAAGTTTCCGTCAACAGTTGTAGCTGTAACGATTGCATTTCCAACAGCCAAACCTGTTACTAATCCGTTTGGATTAACTGATACTATACCATTACCTGCCGTTACGGCATAAGTTACATCCTGGTTAGTGGCATTTTGGGGTTGCACAGTTGGAATAATGGTAAATGTGCCGTTTACATTAATGGTTTTGCTGGTTGGATTAATGTTGATGCCTGTAGCCGCAACGTTGGTAGATTGTACGGTAACATCGCAGGTTGCGGTAAAGTTACCCTCGGTAGTGGTAGCTGTAACAACAGCATTTCCTATGGCCAAACCTGTAACCAAACCGGTGCCGGCATTAACCGATATTATTCCTGTACCTGATGTTACGGCATAAGTCACGTTTTGGTTGGTCGCATTAGCAGGTTGTACGGTTA
>JAVBUB010000194.1:0-4938 GCA_031555675.1 Paludibacteraceae bacterium
TGGAGAGGCGTAAAAATTGGTAAAAATGTACATATCGGTACTTTAGTTACCATTGACGATGTATATCCTAATTTTGTAGTAATTGAAGATGGAGTTTCAATTGCAGGCCAAAATCTTATACTTACCCATAATAAGCCATTAGAATACCATAAGCATCTTTCGGAAGCTGTACTGGCACCTGTAATTATAAAAAAGAACGCTTGGATTGCAGCCGGTGTTATGATTTTACCAGGAGTTACCATTGGTGAAGGAGCTATTGTAGCAGCCGGAGCAATTGTAAATAAAGATGTTCCGCCTAATACGCTTGTTGGTGGCATTCCGGCCAAAGTGATCAAAGAATTTGAAATGCAAGATGGAATTCCTATTGGATTTAAAAAATAATTTTTCTGAAAAATAATAATGAAACAACTTGTTAGAAACGTAAAAATATTGGGTACAGGTTCTTATGTGCCCGAAACTATTTATACCAACGAATACCTCGAAACCATTTTGCCAACCAAGTCTCAATGGATTTACGAAAATTTGGGGATTAAAGAACGGCATATTGCTGCAAAAGATCAGGCTACAAGCGATTTGGCTGCAATTGCCGGACAACGGGCAATTGATGATGCAGGATTAAAAAACAGTGACATCGAATTGATTATTGTGTCCACTTCTACACCCGACCGGAAAGCTCCTTCGACAGCAGCATTTGTTCAACATAAATTAAATGCCTATAATGCTGCAGCTTTCGATTTAACAGCAGTTTGTAGCGGATTTCTGTTTGGCATGTCGGTTGCAACCCAGTATATTGCTTCTGGCGTTTATAACAACGTGTTGGTTATTGGAGCCGATACTTTTTCGAAAATAACCGACTGGACAAGGCGCGATGCTGTTTTCTTTGGTGATGGGGCAGGAGCAGCTGTGGTAACTTCTGCCAATGTAACAGAAGGATTTTTGGCTTATCGATTGTACACCGATACAAAGGAAAATATGCTGGGATTTACAATTCCTGGTGGTGGCTCCGAAATTCCATTGAATTCAGGGAATATGGGAGAACAGTATTTTCAGATGGATGGAAAATCTGTTTTCAATTCAGCCACTTATGCATTGCCCAAAGCCATTAATCAGGTTTTGGAAGATACAGGACTTACCATTGATGATATAGACTTAATGGTACCTCATCAACCCAGCATTAAAATACTGCAAAAAACGGCAGAATTAATAGGATTACCTTTCGAAAAAGTAATGACCAATATGGATAAATATGCCAATACTTCGGGAGGAACTATTCCCATTTTGCTGGATGAAGTTAAAAAATCCGGCAAGTTAAAAAAAGATGATATCGTCTTGTTTGCCGCTGTGGGAAGCGGTTGGACGTATGGAGCTGCTATTATTAAATGGTCTTAAACTTATCCTCGAAATGACATCAACTCAATTCAATATTCCTGAACCGCATTCAATTCCACATTACGAAGAAACTCAGAAGCGAACAATTTCTCAAAAACTGCGAAAAATGAAAAATACGCTTTTGATGTTATTGGCTTATGCTTGCCCATCATCTGGTGTGAGAGTTCGTTTGCATCGTTGGAGAGGCGTAAATATTGGCAAAAATGTGTATATTGGGATGTTTTGTTTTTTGGATAATTTATATCCCGGATATATTTTTATCGAAGATAATGCCAGTATAAATGCAGGTAGTATGTTGTTGACCCATTTTAATCCAATGAAACGTTATTCTCCAATATTCCAGGCAAAAGCAGAGCCGGTTTTGATAAAAGAGGGGGCTATTATAGCTGTTCGAAGCATTATTGCTCCCGGTGTGTGTGTAGGGAAAAACTCGGTAGTTTCCGCTGGTTCGGTGGTTGAAAAAAATGTGGCTGATTATACTTTGGTAAAGGGAAACCCAGCTAAAAAAATATTGGAATATGAGATATTATTAAATGAAAAAAGTGAAAAATAATGGAAAAAGAAGATTTTTTGAAAAACTTTGCCAATCAGTTTGATGATACTGATGCCAGCGAATTGACATTTGAAACCAATTATAGAGAGTTGGAAGAATGGAGTTCTTTGATTGCATTGGCCATTTTAAATATGATAGGAAAAAAATATAACGTAATTCTCAAACACGAAGAAATGAGAACTACCAATACTATTCAAGAACTATTTGATTTAGTAAACTCAAAACAGTAAGAATTTTATGCAAAATCCTTTTTCACTCGAAGGAAAAATTATTTTGATAACCGGAGCTTCTTCCGGCATAGGGCGCGCTATATCCATAGAATGTTCCAAGATGGGAGCAACTCTTATTATTACGGGTCGGGATGAGAAACGCCTTACCGAAACATTTCATATGCTGAGCGGCGAAAACCATCAGCAAATGAAAGCCGATTTAACCGATGACGCTCAATTAAACCTTTTGGTTGATGAGTTACCGAAGTTAGACGGTTGTGTAATGAGTGCAGGCATAGCCAAAACATTAGTTATGCAATTAAGTGAAAAATCAGATATGCTTGATATTTTCAATGTCAATGCTTTTTCACCCATACAATTAACACAATTGCTTATTCAACAAAAGAAACTGAATAAAAATGCTTCATTGGTATTTATCTCGTCAATATCCGGAGTGAAGTGCGGATATGTCGGCGGCGGACTCTATGGGGCAACCAAAGGCGCTATTGAAGGATTTATCAAGGGAACCGCGCTTGAATTGGCCAATCGCGGTATACGGCTCAATACCGTTGTTCCCGGTATGATTGAAACACCACTATTGGATAACAGTTCTATTTCACAAGAACAACTGGAAGAAGACAAAAAACGCTATCCGCTCAAACGCTACGGTAAACCCGAAGAAGTAGCTTATGCTGCTGTGTATCTGCTTTCGGATGCAGCTTTATGGATTACCGGAACAAGCTTATTAATGGATGGCGGTTATACATTAAATTAGTTATGGATACATATATAAAAGCAATATCATATTACTTGCCGGATAAAGTATTAACCAATGAAGAATTGGTTCAGGAATTTCCGGAATGGACAGTAGAGAAAGTTGCAACGAAAGTAGGGGTTAACCAACGGCATATTTCGGCAGAATCGGAAACGGCTGTAGATATGGCTGTAAAAGCAGGGCAGAAATTTTTTGAAGAAAATAATATAGACAAATCACAAATAGATTTTCTCTTATTTTGTACACAAAGTCCCGATTATTTCCTTCCATCGTCAGCATGCCTCATTCAAAAACAATTAAATTTAAGTACATCATGTGGCGCCTTGGATTTCAATTTGGGATGCTCAGGTTATGTATATGGGCTTTCTTTGGCAAAAGGATTAATTGCCGGAAATATTGCCAAGAATGTATTGTTGATAACAGCAGAAACCTATACAAAACATATTCATCCGAAAGATAAAGGAAACCGTACGATATTTGGCGATGCCTCGTCAGCTACCTTGATCTCGGCGGACGGATTTGCAAAAATTGGAAATTTTTCGTTGGGAACCGATGGGAATGGAGCAGAAAACCTCATGGTAAAAACAGGTGGAATGCGCTACAGAAAGCCTTTGAATGACTTGTCATTTGACGAAAACAATAATCCAACATCGAGCGATTACCTATATATGGACGGCGGAGCAATATTTAATTTTACCTCAGAAGCAGTTCCCGTATTGGTAAATGAAGTTTTATCAAGAAATAAATTACAACAACAAGATATCAACTTGTTTGTTTTTCATCAGGCAAATAAATACATGATGAATTACTTACGAAAATTGATAGAAATAGATAAAGAAAAGTTTTATATATGCTTGGAAAATGTAGGTAATACGGTTTCATCTACCATTCCTATTGCTTTATATGAAGCTAAAAAAGAAAAAGTGCTCACAGGTAATATCTTATTGGCCGGATTCGGCGTCGGATATTCGTGGGGTGGAGTAGTATTACATGTAAATGAAACGGAATGAAGGGATATTGCCTGATAACAAATGATGTAGAAACGCTTTCTATCAATGGTAAAGCTTATGACGATATTGCCGTTAAAGTATGGAAAGAAGCATTGCCGGCATTGTTGGATTTATATTCAAAATATAATGTCAAAGCAACTTTTTTTTATGTGGCGGAATTTGCCCAACAATATCCCGATATTGTAAAGATGGCACAATCTTCCGGACATGAGGTTGGATGTCACGGACTTACACATGAACAAACAAAAGCATTTGATGTATTAACGCTCGAAGAACAAACAGATCATTTAATCAAAGCTAAAAAAATATTGGAAGATATTGCAGGAGAAGAAGTTGTTTCTTTCCGGGCACCGGCATTACGGGTTAATAAAGACACTCCAATAGCATTAAAAGCCGCCGGATTTAAAATAGACAGTTCTATTGCGCCTCAGCGAATGGATATTTTTATGTCGCTGGGAAGTAAAAACAAGATGCAATGGCTGAAAGCTCCGAGAACTGCTTATGAAACAGATGTAAACAACTTGGCAAGGAAAGGAAAATCCGGTTTATTCGAAGTCCCTGTATCTTCTTTTATTATGCCATACATTGGTACACTTATGCGCATTTCGTCCACATTGAATGGATTAACCCGTTATCTCATCTACCTGGAATCTAAAAATACCAATAAAGCAGTTAATTTTCTTTTTCATCCCAGCGAAATGGTGGAAGAAAATGAAGAACAACTACAAACCAGAAAACGAACAAATAATCCTATAATGCATCTGTTTTCTGATATATTACGCACTAAATTGAAGCAAAAAAATTTGGGAATCGAAGCCATGCATTTATTAGAAAAAGAACTCATTTTTTGGAGTAAAAAAGAATATGAATTTCTAACAACTAAATCTTACGTAGAAAGAGTTTTATGAATATAGCAATTTTTCTTGGCCATCCGGCACATTTTCATTTACTTAAAAATGTGGCTAAAAATTTAATGCAAAAAGGAGAAAATGTTTTTTTTGT
>JAVBUB010000005.1:0-9210 GCA_031555675.1 Paludibacteraceae bacterium
TTTTTTACCGAAACAACTAAAAAATTGGAATCAGGGCAGTTTGTCGATTTTAGTAAGGTAGATTATAAATATAATAACAATATACTTACAGAAAAAACAATTCAGGATTGGGCTGAAAATAAATGGATTAATTCGCAGCAAGAACAATATATAACCAGCAATAATAAATCATACACCATTCAAAGATATTGGTTGGAAAATAACTGGGTGGACAAAATTAAGACCGAATATGTGTATGAAGATTTAAAGCTGGTAGAAATATATTTTTATTTAAAAAATAACGCTCAATGGGTAAACGACAGATATATTAGGATTTCGTATAACGAACAACAGCTGAAATCTGAAGAAGTAATATTCTTATGGGATACTGATGCTTTGAAATGGATAGAAAGCGAGAAAATGAAATATACTTATACGAATACAAATTTACCCCAACTAGAAGAAAGACAGGAATGGAATGCTACAGATAAAGACTGGGAAAAAAAATACCGTTTCTCTTATGAGTATGATGCTTTTGGTAATACTCTTTCACAGGTTAATGCACGTTGGAATGTATGCTTCTGGGAAAACGATACAAGAGTAGATTCTAAATATGATACTCAATATAATTTAATTTCTAAAGAAATCTTTTCATGGATATACAACATGTGGTTATCTGCTTATTATGAACAGTTTTCTTTTGATACCTCCAATAATCAAACGCAGGCAGAATCATACGTATCTTACTGGGGAATAAGTTCAACAGCCAACGATTACTATCCGAAACATCTGGTTGTTTTGCCGGCAGGTGAAAAACCAGAAATATATTACGGATATAAAATAAAATCCATTTATAAACCATTATCCGAAATAATAAAAAACAGCGACGAAGCCAGTTTGATTGTATTTCCTAATCCTTCGCCCGATGGAATCTTTTATGTAAATGCCCCAAATTTGAAAATTAAAGACTGGCGTGTAGTTTCTATTGATGGTAAACTGATAAAACAATCGAACGGAGGGAATAATTCCGTAATTAATCTGCAAGGAAATGCTACCGGAGTATATGTATTAAAAATACATACCGATCAAAAATTTTATGTTGTGAAATTAATTAAGAAATAAATATGAAAGAAAAAATAACGGCAGGTTTAATTCAGCTATCCATTAGCAATGATTTGGAACGCAATAAGTCAAGGTTAAAAGAAAATATCATCAATTGTGTACAAAGAGGCGCCGAGTTGGTGGTTTTACAGGAATTGCATAACGCTCCTTATTTTTGCCAGACCGAAGATCCCGAAAATTTTGAGTTTGCAGAAGAAATTCCGGGAAAATCAACCGATTTTTATGCTGCTATTGCCCGCGAGAATAAAATAGTATTGGTTACTTCTTTATTTGAAAAACGTGCTGCCGGATTATATCACAATACAGCTGTTGTTTTCGATTCAGATGGTTCCATTGCCGGTAAATACCGTAAAATGCATATCCCTGATGATCCGGCTTATTATGAAAAATTTTATTTTACACCAGGTGATATGGGATTCCAACCCATTCAAACTTCATTGGGCAAGTTGGGTGTACTGGTTTGCTGGGATCAATGGTACCCCGAAGCTGCCCGTTTAATGGTGCTGGCAGGTGCCGAAATACTGATATATCCTACAGCCATAGGGTGGGAGAGTACCGATTCCGAAGCCGAAAGAGACAGGCAATTGAAAGCTTGGATTATTTCACAACGCGCCCATGCCATTGCCAATGGTGTGCACGTTATTGCCGTAAACAGGGTGGGATTTGAAGCCGATCCTTCGGGAGCTACAAACGGTATTCAGTTTTGGGGCAATAGTTTTGTGGCTGGCCCGCAAGGAGAACTATTGATGATTGCGCCAAACGATCGCGAAAAGAACCTGATTGTGGATATAGAAGCCCAACGGACGGAAAGAGTGCGCCGGATGTGGCCTTTCTTACGAGACAGGCGTATTGATGCTTATGATGATATTTTGAAAAGATATATAGATTAACTGATGTTATGCATTTACCCTGGTATTGAGATATTCATAGATATTTATTGATATTAGGGTATTCGGATATTTAGCAAAATCTTGATTCAACGAATATCGCGAAGTAAATATCAATCAATACCATGAAATAAATTTCTTATTTTATTGTGTGCGACATCAGGTAGATTAAAGAAAATGAGGGTGTCTCACAATGTGATTTCACCCTCTTTGTATTCGGATACCTATCTGAGACTGAACGCGAATACTCAATTCTCAGAGACTTAATTTCTATTTTGAGACATCCTCATTTTTATTTTTTTAGTTTGGTGTTTTGTTAGGATAATGGCGAATCCGGTTCTTTCAACATCATGTTGTACGACATGTTGGATATAAACGATGGAAAAAATTTATTCAGAAATACCGTTAGTTTCCCTTCAACAAAGGTAAGGATCAAAATCCTTTTTCTTTTTTCTATCGCTTTCAACATTTTGACTGCTACCTCTTCGGAACTCATCATTTTATCTTCTTTACGAGGCGTTTCCCCTTGTGAACTTCCATTCTCGGTCAATGCAGCTTTACGCACGTTGGAAGCCGTAAATCCGGGTGCTACAATCAACACATGCAAGCCACTTTTCAAGTTTTCTGTCCTTACTGTTTCCAAAAATCCATTCATGGCAAATTTTGAGGCCGAATAACCTGTACGACCGGGTAATCCGATAAAGCCTGCAATAGACGAAACGCCAACAACAGAACCTTTTGTTTTTAATAAATAGGGTAAGGCGTACTTGGTGCAATAAACCGTTCCCCAAAAATTGACATCCATCAGTTTTTTGAGTACACTTAAATCCACATTTTTGAAATTAGCACGCATTGATAAACCGGCATTATTGATCAATATATCAATTTTAGAAAAACGTTCAATAGCTTTATCTATCAAATTTTTGCAGTCGCTTTCGAAACTTACATCTGTTTGAACAGCCCGACATTCCACGCCTTTTTTGTTCAACTCCGTTTCTACTTCTTTTAAAGTGTCAATAGAACGGGCTGCCATTACTACTTTCGCACCTTTAGACGAAAATTCGCGTACACAGGCTAATCCGATACCGGAAGAAGCTCCGGTTATAATTACTATTTTATCTTTCATACGTAAATATTTTATTTTTTACATTAGGGTCATGGAACTTACATTTTTATTATCTATGGTTTACATTAATGTAAATGCTCGTTTCATTATTCATTGATATTTTTACAAAAGTATAAAGATTGTTTTATGTTCTTTGTGCCTTTGTGGAAGATTACCTTGCAAAATAAAGGATTTTTGAGGAACTAAATATCAAATCTCTTGTTTATTTTTGTAGATATTGGTATTTTTGAAGTCTAATTAATTAAAACAATACATCATGATACAAAGAATACAAAGCCTATATTTATTAGCAATAACCATTATTACTCTTTTGATGTTTAAATTTTCTTTAATGGATACCGTACAGGAAAACGGGCTTGTTTACGCTTTTAATTTTAATGGGTTTGCTGCGGTAGATGGTTCTGTTATTGCTCCTATTTATCCGTTGGCAGGACTCATTATTGTAAGCGCGTTGGTGTCTTTTATCAGTATTTTTTTCTTCAAGAAAAGAAAATTGCAAGTAAGATTGAATTTCTTTAATATTATCCTCTTTTTATTTATGTATGCCGTTGTATTCTTTTATTTTTATTTGTTAAAAGGAGAATTGCATATCATAGATTACTCATTGGGTATATCTTCTTTATTGCCCGCTATCAATATTGTTTTATCTTACCTGGCTATTCGCGCTATTAATGCCGATGAAAATATGGTAAAGTCTTTGGATAGGCTGAGATAATTAACTAAGTACGCAAAGACGCAATGACGCGAAAATGCTTTAGCATTTTTTTGCGTTCGAATACTTGATTCTGCATAAATCAACTGATTATAAGTAAATAACTTTAAGATACAAGAAAAAATATTTTATATTTTTTTTCGTCAGAGCGCCTTTGCGTACTTATATATCAAATTATCTCAAACCATATTGTAGATTTAACTTAATACCTCCTCCGGATACTGCATCGTTACACAATGCAACGAACCATGTTGTTTTATTAATGCAGAACAATCGATGCCGATTATTTCCCTATCGGGAAAAGCTGTTTGTAATACTTCGCCCGCTTTTTGATCGTTAACGGGCTGATTGTATGTAGGATATAATATAGCACTGTTGATAATTAGGAAATTAGCATAAGTTGCCGGTAATCTTTCGCCATCATAAAAAACTTCATTGGCCATGGGTAAAGCTAGTAAACGGTAAGGTTTTCCATCTGTGGTACGAAATAACTTCAATTCCTCTTCCATTTGCTTCAACGCTTCAAAATGAATATCATTTTCATCCTCGCACTTTACGTATGCAATAGTATCATCTGAGCATAAACGCGCTAGTGTATCGATATGCGAATCAGTATCATCGCCCGCCAAAAAACCGTGGTTAAGCCATAAAATACGATTCAAACCGAAAACACTTTTCAAATACTCTTCAATCTGCTGTTTATTCCATTCGCCATTTCTGTTCAAAGACAGTAAACATTCAGAAGTAGTAAGCAAAGTACCTTTACCGTCGGATTCCAAACTGCCTCCTTCCAGTACAAAATTCAACCTGTTTTCATATGCAGCCGATAAATACCCGGCTTTATGTAAATTAGAGGTAATTAAATTGTCGAAATTCGAAGCGAACTTCAATCCCCAGCCATTAAATTTAAAATCTACAACAACCGGTTTCCCATTTTTCAAAATGGAAATCCCACCATGATCCCTAGTCCAGGTATCATTGGTCGGACAAGTGAAAAAACGAATGTTGTCAGTGTTTATATTTTTTGTTATCAACATTTCCTTTACACTTTCCGTATCCGGTGCCACAATAAGCAGCAATTCAACGTCGGATATTGCCTTGGCAATATGGCAAAAACATTCTTCTACTTCTTCTAAAATAGGTTGCCAGTCGGTTGCGGCATGAGGCCATGTTAATTGCACTCCGCTTTGTTTTGCCCATTCGGCGGGTAAAATGATATTGCTCATTCTGTTTCTAATTTTCGGCAAAGATACGATTTTTCGTTGTTTTCCACAAAAACTACCGTTTTGCAATTTTAAAGAAATAAATGAGCTTGTTTTATGGGTATTTTTGCGGATAAGCATATAATTTATTTCGAAAAAATAATAAAAATAGCAATTTATGGATAATTCAAATGGCTTCTAAATTCAAAATAGTTATATTTGTAGCCATATGAGTTTAAATCAATATCCATCGACGTTACTTGAAAATGCAGTGCAAGAATTTTCGAAATTGCCCGGTATTGGAAGAAAAACAGCTCTACGGCTGGTTTTATATTTATTACGGCAGGATGTAGATGATGTTGAAGCATTTGGAAATGCTATTATATCGCTGAAAAAAGAAATTAAATATTGCCGGGTATGCCATAATATTTCCGATACCGAAGTTTGCCATATCTGCAATAACCAATCCAGAGACAGCAGCACCATTTGTATTGTTGAAAATATAAAAGACGTCATGGCAGTTGAAAATACCCAACAATTCAGAGGTTTATACCATGTGCTCGGAGGTATTATTTCGCCCATGGATGGTATCGGCCCCAATGACTTGGAAATAGAAAGCTTGGTGGAGCGTGTAAAAGCCGGAAATATACGTGAAATAATTCTAGCGCTCAGCACAACCATGGAAGGAGATACTACCAATTTCTATATTTTCAGGAAACTGGCTGCCTATGATGCAAAAATAACAACCATTGCCCGTGGTGTTTCAATTGGCGATGAACTCGAATATGCCGACGAAGTAACTTTGGGACGTTCTATTTTAAACCGGACGAATTTTACCGATTCGTTCAAAATTAATTAAATTATATGCAGGAAAAAATATTTAAAAAACTGGTTTATAGCTATTACCTCGTGTTTTTGTTGCTGATATTAATGCCATTTGCCGGTTATTTTCTGGGTAAAACAGTTTCTATTGATAGTTTTAGTGGAAGGGGCATTATGTTGCAATCGGTTGGTATTTTACTGTTGCTGATTTGTATTCCGCTGGGATTAAAAACATTTTCGATAAAAATAAGAAAAATAAAACTTATTGAAGATGAAAATGAAAAACTGACCAAATATCTATATTGGGCAAGAATTCGTATTGCTTCTGTTGCCATTCCGTTGCTGTTCAATATATTAATATATTATCTGACTCAAAATAATTCAATGATCTTTAGTGCTGGTATTTCTGCCTTGGCGCTCTTGTTTTGTAAGCCTCAGAAGCACAAAATGGAAGAAGAATTAGGGTTAAATGTGGAATAGTAATTTTGATGTTTGAATTTTTGTTGTTAATTTTAAACCATGATTATAGCAGTAGATTTTGATGGTACAATTGTAGAACACCAATATCCTAAAATAGGGCCGGAAATACCATTTGCTATCGAAACTTTAAAAAAACTTCAGCAAGAACATTATCACCGTCTCATTCTATGGACCATCCGTACAGGCAAAGAATTGCAGGAAGCCATAGAATATTGCAGAGAAAGGGGATTGGAATTCTATGCCCATAATTCCAACTATCCAAGTGAAGAATTGGATGACAGTACTTCCCGGAAATTGAATGCGGATTTGTTTATTGATGACCGCAACTTTGGCGGTTTACCCGATTGGGGACTTATTTACCGGAACATAGTGAATCCGGGCTCCATTTCATTTTTTCCCGAAGTAAAAGATAATGTAAAGAAAAAGAATTTTTTCATTCGCTTGGGCGAGTGGCTTGAGAAGTAAAATATACTAAGAATGAAATTATCTGTTATTATAGTTAATTATAATGTTGAGCTATATTTGAAACAATGCCTGCTCTCTGTTTTTAAATCGAGGAACATTGATTTTGAGGTATTTGTTGTTGATAATAATTCCGCAGACCTTTCCTGTGAAATGGTAAAAAAAGAATTTCCACAGGTAAAACTCATCGCAAATAAAGATAATCCGGGATTTGCCAAGGCTAATAATCAAGCTTTAGCTATGGCTCAAGGCGAATATATGCTGTTGCTCAATCCCGATACAGTAGTTGCCGAAGATACCTTTGAAAATACCTGCCGTTTTATGGATGAACACCCGGATGCCGGTGCACTTGGTGTGAAAATGCTTGACGGATATGGTGGATTCCTTCCCGAATCGAAACGTGGTTTTCCTTCTCCTTTTGTGGCTTTTTGCAAAATTTTCGGTTTATCATCACTGTTTCCAAAATCCCGTCTTTTTGGAAAATACCATTTACGATATTTGAATGAGAATGAATGCCATGTTATTGATATATTGGCCGGCGCCTTTATGTTGATGCGTTCTTCAACCCTCTGGAAAATGGGTTTTTTAGACGAAACTTTTTTTATGTACGGGGAAGATATAGATATGTCTTACAGGGTAACTCTGGCCGGATATAAAAACTACTACTTACCCGAAAGAATTATTCATTATAAAGGAGAAAGCACACAAAAAGACACATTAAAATATGTGAAGATCTTTTATGAATCAATGCTGATATTTTTTAAAAAGCATTACGCTAAATCCAGCTTCATGTTCAGCATAACCATCAATTTTGCCATATTTTTACGTGCAGGATTGTCGGCTGCTAAACGTATTTTCGGGTATGTTTTTCCTGCTAAAAAGCCAACTGTGCGGAAGGTCGCTTTGCTGGGAAATATGGATGAGTTGAAATCAAAATTTGATGCCCTTGAAATTCCTATGAAAAAGGATATTCTGCATATAAAAAAAGAAATAAAAGCCAATAAAATAAATTACCTTATTCTTTCTACCCAATGTATGAGTTATAAGGAGATTATTAACTTCGGCGAAAAAATAAGGGAACCCTATTGTGAAATAGGTATTTACCACCCCGATGAAAAAATGCTGATTTCCCGCAGCGAAAGCATAATTATAGAATAAGATGCCGTTACTGGAAAACAAAAATATAAGGCTACGCGCCATAGAACCGGAAGATCTGGATATACTGTACTGCTGGGAAAACAATACCGAGTTGTGGACCATCGGCAATACCATAACACCATATTCAAAATTCCAGTTGAAAGAATTTATCAGCAATGCCAACCAAGATATTTATACTTCCAAACAATTAAGACTAATGATTGAATCGGTGGCAGATAAAACAGTAGTTGGATGCATTGATTTATATGATTTTGATGTGTTTCATCAAAAAGCGGCTGTTGGCATTATGATAGATGAAAATAGCCGGAACCGTGGCATAGCGTCCCAAGCTTTGTCTTTAATAATAGAATACGCCTTTTCTTTTCTCAAGCTGCAGCAATTATATTGCTATATTCCTGAGCATAACAAAGCAAGTATTAAACTTTTCGAAAAATGCGAATTTGTGCCATCCGGAAAGTTAATTCAATGGATCCGAACCATTGACGGCCATTCGGATGTGTATGTTTATCAGTTGATAAGTTGATTAAGTTTTACGTAGTACGTTTTACGTTTTTGATACGTCTACCATATTGTTCACATTGAAGGGAAATATTTGAAAGCACATTATGCTTATCCGCTTTTGATAATTGTTTTTTAGGATATAATTTTAGTATCCGTAGAACGTAAAACTTAATCAAATACTCATCGCAAAATTTTCCGGTTTTTTACCGGTTACTCCTTTATAAAAGCTCTGAATTTCGATCATATCTTCATCCACATTTCCGGTAGGAGTAAATATTTTACCGATGTTTACCAGTTTTTTCAGGTAGTCGATGCTTGCCAGCACAATGGGTACTTTGGCTTGCAGAGCCATATAATAAAACCCTTTTTTCCATTCAGGGTTCTTTTTCCTTGTACCTTCGGGAGTAATGGCCACCAAAAGCTCTTTGCTTTCGTCGAATATGTTGGCAACCTGTTCGGTTAATGACCTGTTTTTAGACCGGTCTACCGGTATCGCACCCATGTGTTTGGAAATAATGGAAAGTGGAAAATTTGTCCATGATTTTTTAATCATGAAACGTGCTTTTCTGTCCAACGCATGGCATACTAATTCTCCGATAATAAAATCCCAATTACTGGTGTGAGGCGCCACACATACGATGCATTTGTCGGGAAATGCACCTATTTCAAAATTAATTTTCCAACCTGTTTTATCTAAAATACATCTGCTAAAATTCATGATTCCTCCTTTCTATGATTGCAAAAATAGTATTTTTTTTG
>JAVBUB010000015.1:0-6546 GCA_031555675.1 Paludibacteraceae bacterium
ACCTGTTAATTTACCCAACCGGCAGGTTTTCAAAAATAAAACCAAAGGTAATGCTACTCGTTGTTGCAATTCTACAAACCTACTGTAAGATACCAAATTCGGAAATTTTTCTTTCAAATGGCGGCAAACATAAAATAAATAAAAGTGTTTTAGGTTAAGAACACCGCTCAAATGAAAAATAATCAAGATTGTCATATTTCACTGTCGGATAGTCTATTGGGCTTATTTCTGTGTTTTTTGCCATCATCTATCATCTGCCTTTAAAAAATGATTTTTATAAGTAACATTAAATTCTTTTGTAAATTCATCGCTTAAATAGAAAATTTCTGTAATTTCGGTTTGAGTTAGCATAAGAGCTGTTGTTTGATTAATTATTTGTAAATGAGAACTATAAATACAATCGTTTACTCCTTCTTATGCTAATTTTTTATGTCTTTTCTTATATCGAACTCGCGTTAAAATAAGAAATTTAAGAGATACAATTTGTCCTACCAAACGGCACACCCCTCGCAGGTAAATATTATCCTGTATTTTGTATCTTATTTTTATGAATCTTCGCTAATACAAAAAAAGTAGCTGCAAAAATTTGCAGCTACTTTTTTTATGGATTAATTCTATTTATTAAGCTTTTGCTTTTCTAGCTTCTTTTTCAATCTTTCTCCTTTGTATATCGTAAGCAATTGGCGCTGCAATAAACAATGTTGAGTAAGCTCCTACGGCAATACCGATCAACAAGGCAAAGATAAATCCGCGAATAACGTCACCACCAAAGATGAAAATAATAATAAGCACCAACAAAGTACTGAATGTTGTACTAAACGTACGGCTCAACGTTACATTCAACGATTCATTCACAACTTCCATCCTGTCTCTCTTAGGATATATACCTGTAATTTCGCGGATACGGTCAAAAACAACCACGGTATCGTTGATAGAATATCCGATTACGGTTAGCACCGCTGCAATAAACTGCTGGTCGATTTCCAACGAGAACGGCATAATGCTGTAGAACAATGAATAGGCTCCCAAAATAAAGATAGTATCGTGTGCCAATGAAGCAATAGCTCCCACACTAAACGAAATATCACGGAAACGAACAAGGATATAAAGACCAATTCCCACCAATGAGAATAACACTGCCCAGAATGCTGATGTTTTAATATCATCGGCAATGGTTGGCCCTACTTTTTGTGAACTTTGTATACCAAGTGTGGATACTGTTTTATCTGCAGACAATTCGGCATTTCCGGAAGCATCAACCACATATCCTTTGGTAAACATTTCTTCGGTAACATCATTTTTTAATAATGATTTCAACCCGTCATATAAACGTGCTTCTATTTCATCATCAATATTTTCGGAGTTATTATCAATACCATAGTTAGTAGAAATTCTTACCTGATCGTTAGAACCGATGGTGGTTACAGCCATGGTTTCTCCGTCAAAAGAGACTTTAAGTTTATCCTGTACATCTTCAGTACTAACAGGTTGGTCAAAGCGTACAATATAGTTACGTCCACCGGTAAAATCAATTCCCTGATTCAAACCTCTGGTAACCAAAGAACCTACAGCAATTAACACAAAAAGAATTGATACTACATACATTTTCTTACGGCTACCCATAAAGTTGTAATGTACATTTTGGAACCAGTTTTTGGTAAAGGCACTGGTAAATGGGGTTGTTGTCAATTTATCATTGTTGGCAAGCCATTCTAATATAATACGGGTAACAAACACAGCTGTAAATACAGAAGTAAGAATACCGATAATCAAAGTGGTTGCAAATCCCTGGATAGGACCGGTACCAAACCAAGCCAATATAATACCAGTTAATAATGTAGTGATGTTTGAGTCGAGAATGGCAGAAATAGCATTTCCAAATCCGTCGGTAACCGCTTTCTTAATATTTTTTCCGGCTTTTAGCTCTTCACGGATACGTTCATAAATCAACACGTTAGAGTCGATAGCCATACCCATAGTCAATACAATACCCGCGATACCAGGCAATGTCAACGTAGCTCTCCAAGCCACCAATATCCCTACCAGGAAGAATAAGTTGCAAAGCAAAGCAAAGTCAGCTATAATACCAGGTTTTGCTCCATAATAGAAAATCATGTAAACCATTACCATGATAAAGGCAATAATAAATGACATTAAACCACTATCAATAGCTTCTTGTCCAAGAGAAGGACCAACAATGTCTTCCTGTACAATTTTAGCAGGAGCAGGCATAGTACCTGATTTCAATACGTTAGCTAAGTCTTTTGCTTCTTCCGGGGTAAAGTCTCCGGTAATCTGCGAACGCCCGCCGCTAATAGCATCATTTACACGAGGGAAAGAATATACATAACCATCCAATACGATAGCAATGCATTTTCCTTTATTTTCGCCTGTCAAACGCTCCCACACTTTAGCACCTTCTGCATTCATAGTCATACTTACTTCTGCGCTGGCAGAATGTTGACTAAAATCGTCGCGGGCGTCGGTAATTACGTTTCCTTCCAATGGAGCTTTTCCATCTCTGCTGGTTACTTTGATAGCGATTAATTGAAAATAGCTTCTTTTAGCAGCATTAGGAGCCTGCATTTCTACAGGTTTCACAGTCCATTTCAAATGCAAATTACGAGGTAATACTTCTTTTACCTGTTTCATTGCAAAATACTGGTTAATAAGAGCTGTATCTACGGGTAAAGCATAGCCTACAACAGGGCCTCCACCTTGGCCTACATTCAAAATACTTAACGGATTGTTTTTTTGATCAGTAAGTAAATCTTGCTCTACGGTTGCTCCTGATTCTGATGTTTTTTCTTGCGTTGCAGATAATAATTCATCAACCCCAGATGCTTTGGTTGTATCTTTTGCTACGGCAGATGCTTCAGTTTCCTGTACAGCTGCAGTAGTAGTTTCTGCTGTTTTTTTATCTTCTTTACTTAATTGAAGTTCTCTGAGTACTGCATTAGCAGCCTGAATACCTTGGGCAATTTCAGAATAATCAAAAGTTTCAAAAAACTCAAGATTTGCAGTTCCTTGCAACAGTTTACGAACGCGTTCTTTTTCTTTTACACCAGGAAGTTCTACCAAAATACGGCCTGAATTCTCAAGACGTTGAATATTGGGTTGAACAACACCAAAACGGTCGATACGGGAACGTAATACGTTGAATGAATTATTAATTGCTCCGGAAACCTCGTTCTTCAATACCTCCATAACTTGGGCATTAGTTGAGTTCAGAGCAATTTTGTCTTTTAATTCGAAAGTACTGAATATAACAGAAAGACGTGCTCCATTATCAAGCTCAAGATATGCTTGCTCAAACAAGGTTAAGAAATCTTTCTGAGATGTTTGCTGGTGTTCCTTTGCCAACTCTATCGCTTTATTGAAAGTAGGATCAGGATTATTATTTGAAAGGGCTTTTAAAATGTCTGCAACCGAAATTTCCAAGGTTACGTTCATACCACCTTTCAAGTCGAGTCCAAGGCTAACTTCTCTTTCAGTACATTCTTTGTATGTATATCCCAACCAAACTTTTTCGCTTGAAATGGAATCTATATACTTATTGTACTTTTCTTGATCTAATTGACCATCGATGGTCGATATCTTTTCAGCTTTATTGGTCTGATAACGGGCAGCAAAGCTAAACGACAAATAAAATAAGCAGATCAAGCCCAGCGCTATGGCAAAAAACTTGATAAATCCTTTGTTTTGCATATTAATGATTTCTTTTAAAATTATTTATTCTTTTTCAAAATAGGTTGCAAATATATGTTTTTTTTTTATTCAATACAAACACAAAGATAAAAAGCGTTTAAAATAGCAAAAGCATGCAACTTAAATAAGGATTGTATGCTTTTGTTTCAATATTTTGGCTTAATACAAAAATAAGAAAAGGTCTAAAGAATGAAGTTTTACATTATACATTTTTTGCCGTAGTTTCGGAATCAGCCACGTAAAACTTAGAACGTACTACGTATAGATTTTACACTTCTTGTTCCATCTTCATTTTCTGTAATATATACTTCTACATGATTATCGGGAAGTAAATTACCGATTTTTTCCGGCCATTCTATAAAACAAATATTACCACTGTAAAAATAATCATCTACACCAAATTGTAAGGCTTCTTCCGGCTTGTTCAAGCGATAGAAATCAAAATGAAAAATCCGCTCTCCTGAGAGTGTATCATATTCATTAATAATAGAAAAAGTAGGACTGTTTACCACTTCTTCCACGCCAAGTTCTTCGCACAGAGATTTGATAAAAGTGGTCTTCCCCGCTCCCATGTTACCATAAAATGCAAAAATCTTGCCGTTCCCCATTTGATCGATAAACAACCGGGCTGAATGTCTTATGTTGTCTAGTGATGAAATTTTTATCTCCATATTCTACTTTTTGGGTTCCATCAATACAAGGGGCAACAACATTTCTTCCATGGATATACCGCCATGCTGAAAAGTATTTTTGTAATAACTTACATAATAGTTGTAGTTATTGGGATATGCAAAAAAATCCTGATTAGTGGCAAAAATATAGGTAGAGCTCAAATTCGGGCTTGGCAATCCTATCGCCAACGGATCTTTTACTTCAAAAACTTCTTTTTTATTGTAAGCCAGATTTTTACCTACTTTATAACGCAAGTTCGTATTAGTATTCTTATCTCCTACTACTTTTATGGCATTGTCTACACAAACAGTTCCGTGGTCAGTAGTGAGCATAATCTTATAATCTTTCTTAGACAAAAGCTTCAAAAGTTCATATAACGGAGCGTGTTTGAACCACGAAACGGTAAGCGAACGGTAAGCAGCTTCTGTCCCGGCCAGTTCTTTGATCATTTTGGATTCGGTACGGGCATGCGACAACATATCCACAAAATTAAAAACGACAACATTGAGTTGGTTTTCATATAAATGCGCAATATTTTCAATTAACTTCTCGCCAGAATTCGCATCATTTATCTTATGATATGAAAAAGTGTACTTTTTACGAAAACGCTCTATTTGGGTTTTTACCAAATCTTTCTCGTTCAGGTTTTTTCCTTCTTCCTCTTCTTCGTCTACCCACAAATCCGGAAACATTTTCTGAATCTGTAGAGGCATTAATCCGGAGAAAATAGCATTACGGGAATATTGTGTCGCTGTAGGCAGTATGCTGGAATAAATATCTTCTTCCGGAAATGTATAATATTCTGCCAGAATATTTTTAATCAACCTCCATTGGTCAAACCGGAAATTATCTATCAAAATAAAGAATACTTTTTCGCCGGCATCCAGCAATGGAAATACTTTCTTGCTGAATATTTCGGAACTGATTAAAGGATGGTCGGAGCTATTCGCAAACCATGCTTCATAATTTTTCCTGATATATTTCACAAAATTAGCGTTGGCTTCTACCTTTTGCATGTGAAGCAAATCGCTCATTTCATTTTCTGCGTCATTCAACTCCAATTCCCAATGAACAAGTTTTTTATATACGCTCTTCCAATCTTCAAACGTATATGAATCGTTGATCTGCATTCCTATTTTATTGAACTCGGAACGGTAATCGTGCGTTGTTCTTTCGGAAATAATATCGCGTTTGTGAATATTCTTTTTGAGTGTTAGCAGGATTTGATTCGGATTAACGGGTTTTATCAGATAATCGGCTATCTTACTACCAATGGCCATATCCATAATATTTTCCTCTTCGCTTTTGGTAATCATCACTACAGGAATGGTAGAATTGATTTCTTTGATTTGGGTCAAAGTTTCCAGACCGCTCAAGCCCGGCATATTTTCATCCAAGAAAATAATATCAAATACTTCTTTTTTACAAGTGTCTATAGCATCCTGCCCATTATTCAAAACAGTTACATCATAACCTTTACTTTCCAAAAACATCACATGTGCTTTCAGCAAGTCTATTTCATCGTCTACCCAAAGGATTTTATCTTTTTTCATACATTTTAAGTAAGCAGGCAAACAGGATTGCTGTCAACCTGTTTGCCTTTTATTTCAAATATTTTTCTTTTAAAAACTCGAGATATACATTCGGATTTCCTACCCTATCAAGCACTTTCAGGTTTTCTTCGGTTATAATTAAATTACGATAACCGGCCGATTGCATTCCGGCGAATAAGCTACGATCTTTAGTGATTCGTAACAAATAAGACTTGGCCGAAGCGGCATCGGGCAAAGTCCCAACCAGAATAATTTTCTGTTTACCGGAAACAGATTCTGTGATTTGCAAATTGAGCAATGGGTAATTTCCGGCGTTGTATTTATCGATATCCGTTTTTACTTTATTAAAGTCAATCTCGCCACTTACTACATATAACGCAAAATAGTGTTTCGCGGTTTCGTCAAACTCGTATAAACCTCTGAACTTCGGTTCTTTTTTCTCTTCTTTCGGCGCCATAGTCGCAAAAGGAGTTACTACTTTTTTCTCTTCCGGCTTGGCTTCTGTTGCCGGCGGAGTAACTGGCGCTTTAGTTTCTTCTGCGGGTTTGGCAGGAGCAGCAGGCTCCGGTTGTTTTTCCGCTACCGGTTGAACCGGTTCCTGAACGGCCGGAGA
>JAVBUB010000174.1:0-3333 GCA_031555675.1 Paludibacteraceae bacterium
AAAAAATATGAAAAAGCGATTAAAATATTTGAGAAGTTAAGTTTGAATTATCCGGAAAAAAGTGTTTACTTTGCAGACCAAATTCGATTTTTAACAATAATAGTAAATAATAAAAAATAAGAATATGTACATATTTATTTCCATTTTAGCGGTTGTTGCAGCTGTAGTATTGATTATCTTAGTGTTAGCTCAAAATTCAAAAGGAGGAGGTTTAGCTGCCGGTTTTTCATCTTCCAACTCAATTATGGGAGTTCGTAAAACAACTGAATTCGTAGAAAAACTAACTTGGGGTTTTGCCGCTGCTATTATTGTATTGTCTATTTTAGCTACATTTGCAACCAGACAAACTTCAGCTGTGAGTGGGTCTGCTATTAAATCGGAAGTAGGGCAAGTGGAACAAAGCATGCCTTTACCTCAAACTGCAACAGAAGCTGATTTTGCTGGCCAAGATCAAGCAGCAGAATAATATTTATATAAAAATATATTTCAAGTTTTATAATGAAAAGGTAATAAGCAATTATTGCCTTTTTATTTTTAATTCATGTAATAAACTGTCAATAAGACAGATGTTGACTGACAAAACTAAAATGGCAATATATTTGTTAAATATACATTGTTTAATTTAGGAAAAATATAAAAATATGAAAACTAATCATTCCGGTAACGAAGAGTTTCAAAACGAGGAACTGCATCAGGAAGAAAATATTTCGCAACAAGAACAATGTGATTGCGGCCAGTGTGAAGAACTGGAGCAAAAATACAACGAACTAAACGATACACATGTCCGCCTGATTGCAGAGTTTGATAATTACAGGAAACGTACTATCCGCGAAAAAGCCGAATTGTTAAAATCAGCAGGAGAAAGCATTCTAGTTAATATATTACCTTTGGTAGATGATTTTGAAAGAGCCTTGCAGGCTATTAACAACACAGAAAATATAGATATAGCCAAAGAAGGTGTGGAACTGATATACAATAAATTCCTGACATTCTTGAATCAGCATGGTGTAAAAGTAATGGAAACGGAAAATCAACCGTTTGATATGGATAAACACGAAGCTATTACTACCATTCCGGCACCAACAGAAGAACTGAAAGGTAAAATTGTAGATTGTGTATCGAAAGGTTATACACTAAACGATAAAGTGATTCGTTTCCCCAAAGTGGTAGTTGGGGAATAATTGACAATTAACAATTGATAATTAACAATGAAGAATGAGTATAGGACTGTTCTTTAAGGTTTATAGCAGAGAATAGAAAAATATAGAGAAGGAAAATGTCAAAGAGGGATTATTACGAGGTGCTGGAAGTTACGAGAACAGCAACATACGAGGAAATAAAAAAGTCTTACCGCAAAAAAGCCATACAATTTCATCCGGATAAAAATCCGGACGATAAAGCGGCCGAAGAAAAATTTAAAGAGGCAGCTGAAGCTTACGAAGTATTAAGTGATGAAAACAAACGGCAACGTTATGACCAATTCGGGCATGCCGGTGTAGGTGGAGCAAGCAGCGGTGGTTTTGGCGGAGACGGAATGAGTATGGATGACATATTCTCTCATTTTGGCGATATTTTTGGTGGGCATTTTGGTGGAGGATTCGGCGGAGGTTTTGGTTCTTCGCGCAGTAATCAACGTGTTCGCAAAGGTGCCGATTTGCGTGTAAAAGTAAAACTCACGCTCAAAGAAGTAGCTGCTGGCGTAGAAAAGAAAATAAAAGTAAATAAATATGTAGCCTGTAACCATTGTAGCGGAACCGGTGCCGAAGGTGGCACCAGTGGACAAACAACCTGTACTACCTGTAATGGTTCAGGAAGAGTAACCCGCGTAACCAATACTATTTTGGGGCAAATGCAAACAGCTGCTACCTGTCCGACCTGCGGTGGCGACGGAAAAACGGTAAAAAACAAATGCGCCCACTGTAATGGCGAAGGAGTGGTTAGACAGGATGAAGTGATTTCTATCAAGATTCCCGCCGGTGTTATGGAAGGCATGCAACTTACAGTGTCCGGAAGAGGAAATGCTGCCCGTCGTGGAGGTGTAAACGGAGATTTATTGGTTATTATTGAAGAAGAAAAGCATCCGGAATTAATACGCGATGATAATGATTTGATTTATAATGTACTTCTTGATATCCCTACAGCTATTTTAGGTGGTAATATAGAAGTGCCTACGGTAGACGGCAAGGTAAAAGTGAAAATAGATGCCGGTACTCAACCCGGAAAAGTATTGCGGTTAAGAGGCAAAGGTCTTCCGAGCATCAATAGCTATGGAACAGGAGATTTGTTGGTTAACATTGGCGTTTATATTCCGGAAAATCTGAACAAGGAAGATAAAAAACTGATAGAGAAACTGGGCGAATCCGAAAATATAAAACCATCGGATCATGCTTCGAAAAGTTTTTTCTCCAGGTTTCGTAATATGTTCGAATAAAAATATATTTTTGAAATAAAAAATTTCCTCAAAATACATTTTTAATTAACTCTTTCATTTATATGAATTTAAGAAATTGGTTCCTGATTTCCTGCTTTTTATTTATAGCCTGCGGAAGTAAAAATAATTCGACCAAGGCCGAAAGCAAAGATGTAAAGTATTACGAATGTATAGGTGAAATTTTTCATACCTATTATCGGATTAAATATGAAGCGAATCGCTCATTGGAAAAAGAAATTAGAGCTGAGCTGGATAAATTCGACAATTCTTTGAATCCATTTAATAAATCGTCGATAATTGCCAAAGTAAACAGAAATGAGCCGGTAAAAGTAGATTCGTTTTTTACGGAGGTATTTAATAAATCGATGGAAGTTTCGGCAAAATCAGATGGAATGTTTGATATTACGGTAGCTCCATTGGTTAATTTGTGGGGATTCGGATTTGAGCACAGGGATAAAGTAACTACTCAGGTGGTAGATAGTATTAAACAGTTTGTAGGTTACCAAAAAATAAAGATTGAAGGCGGTAGAGTTGTTAAGACAGACCCGCGCGTTATGCTCAATATGTCTGCCATTGCTAAAGGATATTCCGTAGATATTATTTGCCGCTTGCTGGAACGCCATGGCTCAAAAAATTATATGTGCGAAATTGGTGGCGAAATATCTGCCAAAGGAGTAAGTGATAAGGGAAAATGTTGGCTTGTCGGTATCGAAAAACCGATAGATGATAGTACAGGTGTGAAATCTGACATTCAAGTTATTATACGTGCTTGTGATAAAGCAGTAGCTACTTCCGGGGATTATCGCAATTTTTATATCAAAGACGGAAAAAAATACGCTCATACCATTAATCCCAAAACCGGGTATCCTTCCGAACAAAATATCTTGAGTGCCACGGTTATT
>JAVBUB010000018.1:0-2775 GCA_031555675.1 Paludibacteraceae bacterium
GATCATTGAACATCATCCGAGGAATAAGAAATCTTGAAAGTAAAAAATGAAAGGCAACTCAATTTATATAAATTCCGGCGATGCAAAAATTCATTGCGAAAGTTATGGCAACAAATCAAACCCCGCTTTGGTTCTCTTGCATGGTAACGGAGAAGAGTTACATTACTTTGATCCGCAGATCGAATATTTCTCCGAAAATTACCATATTATTGCCATAGATAGCCGTGGACATGGTAAATCTTCATTGGGGACAAGTCCATTAGATTTTAATATCATGGCAAAAGATGTCGTTAATGTAATGGATGCTTTATTGATCGAAAAAACTCACATCATCGGATTCAGCGATGGAGCAAACTTAGCTTTGCATCTTGCTTTGCTTGCCCCTGAACGTATTTATTCCATGATATTGATTGGAGCGAATTATTCGCCTGCCGGACTTCGGCTATCAAGCCGGATATTAATAATATTAAAATATGTATGGCTGAAAATAATTTCTTTATTTTCTGGAAAAACGAAGAAGCAGGCAGCTATATGGAACCTGATGGTGCGTCATCCTAAACTGACGATTAAGGATATTTCAAAAATCAGGATTCCAACACTTATTATAACTGGTAAAAATGATGTGGTTACACAAAAACAAAATGATGATATGCACAAGGTTATCAAAGGGTCCGGGCGTATTATTATGAGTGGTGCAGATCATTTTCTTTCGAGAAAAAAGAGCACGGAGTTTAATAAAATAGCAAGTGAGTTTTTGAAGAAGCAAGTTTGTTAATTCTATATTAATGAGGTAGCTATAAACTACCTCATTAATATAGATATATCAAAAGAAGATGCTTTGCTCTGTCGGTTCATATTTTAGTTTCCAACCTTTGCCTGTAACAAAGCCATCGGTAACAAACCAAATCAGCACTTCATTGGTCAAAGAGGTAATGGCTGGAGGTATCTTTTGTCCGGAAAATTTTGCCAATAAATTTTCTTGCAATGTACTATTGCCATCAAAAATATAAACATAATCAACATTCGGCTGTGTGTCCATTTCCAAAAATTCTATTTTTACCTTTTTTCCCTCCGGAACCTTTATTTGCCATTTACAGGAACAAAAATTAGCATAGTCTTTATCGCCACTATTATCGGTAATGACCCCCATCGTATCTTTTAGCGTCTGAATATCTTTACAATACAGCGTAGTGGAATCAATTGTTTCTACATAATAGCTGAATGCCATCTCCTTTGACGGCTTCGGCTTTGGCTGTATGGCCATGCTGATGCGGCTCCCCGGGATGTAAATTCCCCCACCTAAGCCTTTGATAGCTCCGGAATAAAAAACGGAGTCTTTATTGTAAATCCGGACGTTACCATTATAATCTGGAGAAGAAGGTAAAAGGTGAATACCTTTAAATGCTCCTTCGGGGTTTATTTCAAAATTACCGGATGTAATTTTTTTCTTGTAAAGAATTTGGCCTTCTGGTCTTGTGGGATTAAAAGATTGGTATTTGTATACCGGATTATTTAAGTATTCAATTGCCTTTGCTATGTTGGGTAATCCGGCGCCCAATTTGCCGGTGTACCTGCTGTTGTAAATGTCAATAGGAGTTGAAGTGTTTTTTACGGCGTTTATGAGCTCTTCGGACGACACATCAGGGCGATATGATTTCAATGCCGCCAAACAACCTGTTACCAAAGCAGTAGCCGGAGATGTTCCGTCCGAATACAAGAAAGCGTTATCAGCGACGGGAGAAGGTCCGTAAACATAAACTCCGGGGGCTGCCACGTCAATCCTCATGCCATAATTTGAAACATCTGCTTTTTTCAAAGAGGAGTCCACAGCTGCCACGCTGACAACTCCCTGAAAGGCGGAGGGATACTCTACTTTTTCATTGCCGAAATTACCTGCCGAAGCTACAACAATCGTTCCTCTTTCCATCGCTTTGCTCAGCATTACTTTGGTATCGTTTGTCATTGCACCTCCGCTCCAGGCGCAGCAAATAATATCCGGATTCATCTGGCAGGCATACTGAATTCCTTTGTATCCATCGGCCAAATAAGTGGTTTTGGCATTATTGGCAAGCACTTTTACCGGAATAATCTTTAAATAGTCGTTGTAATTTTCTCCGTAAAGCTGCTTAAACACTGCCGTTATAATACCGGCAATATGTGTTCCATGGTAAAAAGTTTCTTCTCTTCCCTCTGGTATGGAAACATCATTGTCGGCATCGGAAATATCCCAACCATGTACATCGTCAATATATTCATTATGATCATCATCCCTGTAATTTCCGGGAATTTCATTGGGGTTGGTATAAAGAAATCCCGATAATGCTTTATGCGAAAACCTGAAAGCATCATCAACAATGGCAACCGTAACCACTCTTTGGGGTTTGGTTGTTAGTTGAGGAATAGACAGAATTTCATACGCCCATTTATTCGCACTTTCCGGTATTTTTTCCGAAGCAATAGAAAGGCAATTGACCGATATAAAAATGAGAAGACAAAATGCCTTCTCATTTTTTATTTTTTCCCAACGGGCACTATTCATAAACAATGGTGTGAGTATGCGACGGAAGGTTTGACGGTGTCAGGGTAATAGTTTCTGATCCGCTGAACTCTCCCAAAACACGATCAGATAATCCTGTACCTTGGCCGCTACCTATCGCCACGCGTCCTCTTAAATCAGGAAGAGCAAATGTAGTTGTTCCATTACCTCCATAGATAGTTCCCAACAAAGCGAAAAGGGCTTGATTTTGACTGATAGCTAATATTTGACCACTGCAA
>JAVBUB010000061.1:0-9022 GCA_031555675.1 Paludibacteraceae bacterium
TGGACCACTCAAAATGGCGTAACCGGCCGTAAATTTACCGACATAGCTTCCGGCAACTCGCTATTTTTTCCTGCTGTAGGCTACCGCTACCATGGCGACGGCACGCTCGGCAACCAGGGTACGAACGGCCGCTATTGGAGTAGTACGCAGTACGACAGCGGTAACGCCTACTACCTGAGCTTCAGTAGCGGCAGCGCGGGCAGGGTCAACAGCCTCTTCCGCAGCAGCGGCTTCTCCGTGCGTTGCGTGTCATAATAAAAACGTATGAACCATGATTTATAAGATTTATTTGATTATCATGATTGCAGATATACATCTTGGAAATTTTGAGAATCTTATAAATCAAGGTTCAGACGTTTTTCAATATTGAGGGTTTCACCTGCAACCTGAACTTCAATAGGGACAACGCGAACAGGAACGCCAGCCGCAGCCTCGGCTTCTCCGTCCGTTGCGTAGCAGAATAAATTAAATGACTGTTTTGGATGTTCGAAGAGTGTGATGCCGTATAGATACGTCATTGGGGGTAGAGGCATTGCGCGCAACGTCTCTACCCCCAATGCGAAAATTAGCTCTTTACGGAATTTCAAATCTTTATTATGTTTTATTTGTAGCAATATTGCCAAAAGAATTTGGTAATATTGCTACAAATTCTTTTTAAAACAGTTTATCTTTGCCTACAATAATATTCCATATTTAAAATTCAAGATTCAAGATTTCGCGTTAGCAAAATTTTTTGCAATCTTGAATCTTGAATATGAAATTTTGAATTCAAAATGACTTATGAGCAAAAAAATACTTTTCCCCGGCACTTTTGATCCCTTTACCATAGGACATTTGTCTATTGTAAACCGTGCATTATTGCATTTCGATGAAGTCGTTATAGGCATTGGGCATAATATGTTCAAAAAAACATTTTTCCCTGTAGAAAAACGGGTAGCTATTGTGCAGAAAATTTTTGAACATGAACCAAGGGTTAGTGTGGTAAGCTACGATTCTTTGACAGCAGATTTTGCCAAAGAAATAGAAGCCGATTTAATTTTAAGGGGAATACGTACGGTGGCCGATTTTGAATATGAGAGAACAGTAGCGGATACCAACCGGAGTTTAAACGGCATAGAAACAATTATGCTCTTTACCGAAACCCAATATTCTTTTATCAGTTCTTCTATTGTGAGGGAGCTAATTACTTATGGGAAAGACGTGAGTCAATATGTTCCGGAAAATATCGACCTGAAAGAGTTTCTTTGATTAATTAAGAATTAAGAATTAAGAATTAAGAATTAAGAATTAAGAATTAAGAATTAAGAATTTGTTGTTATGCATTCTCTTAATTCTCAATTCAAAATTCTAAATTATTTTACATGTTCATCCCACCGCAAACATTGATAACCTGTCCGCTTACATAGCTGGATAAGTCTGAAGCAAGAAACAAAGTAACATTGGCCACATCTTCGGGAGTTCCGCCACGGTGCAATGGAATTTTTTCGTACCACCCGTTACGTACTTCTTCCGGCAATTGATGAGTCATTTCTGTTTCGATAAATCCGGGAGCGATGGCATTGGCTCTGATTCCTCTGGAACCTAATTCTTTGGCAACAGATTTTGCCAAACCGATCATACCCGCTTTTGACGCGGAATAGTTAGCTTGTCCGGCATTTCCAGATACGCCTACTACAGAACTCATATTGATAATGCTTCCTGATTTTTGTTTCATCATAATAGGGGTACAAGCGTGAATGAAATTGAACGCAGACTTCAGGTTAACATTAATAACAGCATCCCATTGAGCTTCGCTCATACGCATCATCAAACCGTCTTTGGTAATTCCTGCGTTGTTTACCAGAATATCAATTCTTCCGAAATCTTCGGCTATTTGTTTTACCACTTCGTGTGTTTCATCAAAATTAGCGGCATTAGAAGCATATCCTTTTGCTTTTACGCCTAAAGCTGTAATCTCTTTTTCTGTTGCTTTGCCGTTGTCGTCAATGACTAAATCGGTAAAAGCAATATCTGCTCCTTCCGAAGCCAATTTTAACGCAATAGCTTTCCCAATGCCACGTGCAGCACCAGTTACGATAGCTACTTTTCCTTGTAATAATTTCATACTGTAATGTTTTTATTGACTATAAAATAATTAAGTTGCAAAGGTAGCGTTTTAATTGAAAACTAAGAATTAAGAATTAAGAATTTTTAGTATATGATATAAAATGAAAAAGGACTAAAAGATAAAGTTTTACGTAGTACGTTTTACGTTATACGTTTTGGCATACTATTTCAAAGTCAGTTACGTAAAACTTAGAACGTAAAACGTATAACTTAATAAAGGTGTAAAGAATAATAAATTCAACATTTAAGATTCAATATTCAACATTACACATTGAGGATGTTTTACAGATAATTTTGAATCTTGAACTTTGAATCTTGAATTAAATATGGTCTATAAAATATTTTTTTTCATGTACTGAGCGGAATTTTAACCATAGCAGCAATTTGAACATCAATTTTTCTTGTAACTCGTAACAAATTTGTAACTTTGTCCTTTAGTATTTGCTAAGTTTACAGAAATGAAAATAACAGAACTGATAAATAATAAAACGACAGCTTTTTCGTTTGAAATATTACCGCCGGTAAAGGGAAGTAACATCAATAAAATATTCAGGGATATTGATACATTAAAGGAATTTGATCCCAAATACATCAATATAACAACACACAGGAGTGAAGTTACTTATCGTACATTGCCTAATGGATTGTTTGAACAGGTATCTGTGCGTCACCGTCCCGGAACCGTTGCTATTGCGGCTGCTATTCAGAATAAATATAAAATTCCTGTAGTGCCACATATTATATGTAGCGGTTTTACCAGAAGCGAAACGGAGTATGCTTTGATTGACCTGAGTTTTTTGGATATTGAAAATTTGCTGGTGTTGCGCGGTGATAAAGCCAAGCACGAAAAATCATATAATCCTGCTGCCGAATGCCATGTACATGCCATTGATCTGCAACATCAGATTAACGGATACAATGCCGGACGTTTTTTAGATGGTTCAGGATTCGAAAAATCACTCACTCCATTTTCATATGGTGTAGCCGGATATCCCGAGAAGCATGAAGATGCGCCTAATTTCGACTCGGATATTTACTGGTTGAAAGAAAAAGTAAAAGCCGGTGCCGATTATATTGTTACGCAAATGTTTTTCGATAACAGTAAATATTTTTCATTTGTAGAACGTTGCAGAGCCGAAAATATTACTATTCCGATTATTCCGGGAATAAAACCGCTAACCTTGGAAAATCAATTAACTGTGTTGCCTAAAAGATTTCATATTGATATTCCCGAAGCCTTTGCGAAGGAGTTACGTAAATGTAAGACAAAAGAAGATACGATACAGACAGGAATAGAATGGTGTACCATGCAAGCTGCAGAACTTAAAGCAAAAGGAGTCCCCAGTATTCACTTTTATTCATTGGGAGCTGTAGAGAGCGTTAGGAGAATAGCCGAAAAGGTTTATTAAATAATTAATTGATATATTTAATTGCGAGTTACTTGCTTAATAAAAAACACTTCTATGAACGCGAAGGCAAAAGAAACATTTCTTTTTAAGCCGCAAGCTTTGCGGTTCTACTTTAAAATCAAATTATAACTATGATTTTTTTTGTTTGGGCTATCTTTTTAATTCTGTTGGTGGTTTCTGGTGTTATTGTATTAGCTTCGGGAATTCTCAATATGTTGAAAGGTTTTTTTGATGTTTTTACAGGAAAAGGCTCTGGTTCATCCAGAAAAAAAGATACAGAGGTACGTCAGACCCAATCCGGGAAAAAAAAGATTATAGATAAATCGGAAGGTGAATATGTTGATTTCGAGGAAATAAAATAAAATCTGACGAATATCATATGCATGAAAGTTTCATAAATATTATATTTTTATTAAAAAAAACGTTTACCTTTACAAAATTAGAAATCTTTTCGATGGGGTTTTATAACCTTTAACCTTAAATACTATGAAATATTTTTCAAATTATGTCTTTTTAGTGGCATTCTTATGCTTTTTTTCTTCTTGTATCAAAGATGAAGGTGAGGGGGGCCGTTCTACTATCGAAGGCTACGTTTATTTGGTTGTTTCCCATGATGATCAGTACACCTTATCTCCCGATGGTACCTATGCCTTAAATACCGACACTTTTCCGGCAGCAAAAGCAGATGTTTTTATCACTTATGGTGGCGATCGCTATTTTGGTAATGATATCAAAGCCGGTCCAGATGGATTTTACCAGTTTAAATATTTAACAAAAGGTAACTATAAAATTTTTGCCTATTCAACCTTGGCTTCAGGAGAAAGAGTAGCCGTTGAAAAAGAAATAAAAATAGGCAAAGGCACTTCTACGGTTGAAGATATTTATATCCACGACGGTAAAGCTAACGGAACCTATATGGTAAAAGGTGCGGTTAATAAAAAAATCTTTATAAGCGACGACAGAACTTTCCTTCCAAGTGAACTTGGCGGAGATTCCATTTCAGCAGCCGGAGATACAAGAGTTTATATCCAACGTAAAGGAGCCGATTTTTATGTAGGTGATGTAAGAACCAGTAAAGACGGTGTTTTTATTTTCCAGAAGCTAAGTCCGGGCGACTATACAGTGTATACTTACACCAATGATATTGTTTATACCAGTGGTGGAAAAATAGAAAAAACATCACGTGCAGTAGAACAAGATGTTACTATTCCTGTTTCATCCGATCCTGACAAAGTGCCGGTAATTCAACTCCCCGAAATTTTTACCATTATCGAAATACTTTAAAACTCGGTTTTATAATATTTAATCCGCACAAGCAAAGCTTATGCAGTAATAATAAACACACAAATGAAAAAACAAAATATATTTTTCTTATTGCCGGTTATATTGTTGGGTACTTATTTTACGGCATCTGCACAAGATATTGACGAAAGAAGAGAAAGAAGAAAAGGATTAACTGTTAAAGAATGGAATACCGAAAGTAACCGGAAATGGCTCGACCATTATACTGTTTACAATGAGGATGGTTATAAAATAGAAGAAATAGAATACGCGGTTTACGGGCAAAAAGAACGGGTTGTTTCCGAATTTAATGCCGAAGGAAAATGTATAAAAGAAACTGTATATGATTATAAGAACAAACCATACCGTATTCGTAAATATGAACATAACGAGGATGGAACCAAGAAGAAGCAATATAATTATTTGCCTAATGGCAAGCTCTTTTCAGTGAAAACTTACGAATATATCAAAAGATAATTTATTAATCAGAGAGGGATTATGGAAAAGTCTTTACTTCATTTGGATAATTTTATAGCAATCTCACTTTCGGAAATGAAAGGTATCAAATTGATGAATCGTATAGATACCAAATATCTGACCAATATAGATTTTCTTCCGGATTTATTGGAGATGGCGAAGCCGAATTATCGCATTCAGGTAGTTGACGGAAACCCGGTTGGGATGTATCAGACACTTTATTATGATACACCCGATGCAGATATGTATACGCTGCATCACAACCAGAAGCTGCAACGGCAAAAAGTGAGAACCAGGACTTATATTGACTCTAACTTGTCATTCTTGGAAATAAAACATAAAACCAATACCGGAAGAACCAAGAAAAAAAGGATAGAGATTGATACCGAATGCTTTTCCGATTTTAGAAAAAATGAAAAAGCTGTCGCGTTCTTTAATCAAGAGTCTTCATATGCAGTAGAAGAGCTAATGCCTCAGGTTGTTAATTCGTTTGACCGGATAACGTTGGTAAACAACGAAAAAACAGAAAGGTTGACGATTGATTTTAATGTTACGTTTAAAAATTGTAACACAGGACAAGTGGCAGATGTTCCTAATATGATGATTATAGAACTAAAGCAAGACGGTTTATGTCATTCTTTATTTAAAGACTATTTGCTTGATATGCGCATAAAACCTGTTAGTATCAGTAAATATTGTTTGGGCACCATTCTAACAAATGAGCATGCGAAATTAAATCGTTTTAAAAAGAAAATAATGTACATCAATAAAGTATGTAACTTACAAATTGCAATTAATTAACTTATTTATAAACTAAATTACACTCTGAAAATGTTATTACAAGCCATTTACCCGGAATTTGATCCGGATATTGCAGAACAATTTGCCGTTACGGATTTTACTTCAGACGCACCTACTTTTATGGGTATTCCGTTATTTGATGCCACCAGTATGTGGATGTTGCTTTTCCGTTTCGGATTCAACTTGCTTATAACCTGGCTAATTGTACACTTCTTTTATTACAAGAAAAGCCGTCGCCGTGATTATTATTTTACTTTCATGGCTTTTAGTGTTACTATTTTCCTTCTTATATTCCTGTTGGATAATGTGAAAATGCAGATTGGTTTTGCACTCGGGTTATTCGCGATTTTCGGTATGATACGTTATCGAACCGAAACGCTTGGAGTAAGGGAAATGACATATTTATTTATTATTATAGGTATTTCTGTAATCAACGGTTTAGCCATGACGGTAAGTTATGCAGAACTGTTTACCACAAATCTCCTGTTTATAGTTATTATATGGATACTGGAAAGTAATAAATTCCTGAAACACACTTCTACCAAACTAATTCTATATGAGAAAATTCAGTTGATCGTGCCCGAAAAAGAAGCCGAGCTGATAGCAGACCTGAAAAAAAGAACAGGATTGAATATTGAAAAAGTTCAGGTGGGACATATCGACTTCCTGAGGGATGTAGCTTACATAAAAGTTTCTTATCATCCTAAAGACAGTGAAATAAACTCGATAGATCAGCTAACAAAAATAAATGAATATACAGGATAATTCCCGTATTCTTACACACAGGCATGCAAAATAAAATAAAAATAAAAGAATTTCGCAATAAGATGAAATGTCTTGTTTTTGTATGCCTGTGTGTATTTCTCTTTTCTTCTCAGCAACTTAAAGCTCAAACCTCTGATTTTGCCGGAAATGTAGGGTATGAGGTGTCCAAAAAAATAGCCCGTTCTTGGGATATAACCTTATGGCAGGAATTGCGCTTTAATGAAAATATGACCAATTATTGCCGCTTCGAAACAACATTGGGTGGACATTACAGCTTTTTGCATAAAAAAGCAAAAGCCGGTGTTTCTTATTCTTTTCTGAATAGGGAAAACAATGATCATTACTACGAAAACAGAAGTCGCTTTGCAGCCCAGCTTTCATATAAAGAAAGTTTCAGGAAAGTAAAGCTATCATGGCGCGGTAAATTTCAATCGACCTACAGGGACGAAAATCGGGGCGATTATAAAGTAAATCCGAAAAACTATCTCAGAAACAGATTTCAGCTTGATTATAAAATTGTAAATTCCCGTTTTGAGCCAAGGCTTTCTTTTGAATTTTTTTATCTGCTAAACGGCCCGGAAGGAAACAGGATTGATGAACTTCGGACTACGTTGGGCTTCGATTACGTATTGACACGCAGAGCGTCGCTTGAGGTGTTTTTACGCATGGATAATGAAATCCAAATGAAAGACCCTGCCAATGTATTAATGCTAGGTGTTTTTTATAAGTACTCGTTTTAGGTTATAGTAGGAATCGATTGTATGCCAAGAAGTTACATGTTTTGCAGAACTATCAGCTGTACCTTGTTTACTCGTCAACTCGTTTACTAAAGGAAGCTTTATTTTTTTGATTACTTAAAAATAAGGTTTGACGTTTAGAAAAAAATCAAAACACTTTCTGAAAAATTCGAAGTATATGAGTATCTTGCACTCATATTTTGAATGTAGAACCCGAATTGAGTTATATAACATGAAACCATTTATCTCTTTTTTTATCTTTTCATCATTATTTTTTTCTTGTAATTCCAATAGCTCAACACAACAAGTAAAAAAAGATGAAACCAGCACTCCGGTAACAAATCCTGCTCCTTCTTTCAATGCCGATTCTGCGTTTTTTTATGTAAAAAAACAGACAGATTTTGGGCCTCGTGTTCCTAATACGGCTACTCATAAAGCTTGTGCCGCTTATCTGGCAGGTGAACTACGTCGCTTTGGCGCCGAGGTAATAGAGCAAAAAGCCAATCTGATAGCATTTGATAATACTGTATTGGAAGCAGTTAATATAATAGGCTCTTTTAATCCCGAAAAAAAATCTAGAATATTATTGTTTTCACATTGGGATAGCCGTCCTTTTGCAGACCATGATCCTAATCCGGGAAATTATAAAAAGCCTATATCCGGTGCTAACGATGGCGCCAGTGGAGTAGGAGTATTGTTGGAAATGGCCAGGTTGATTGGAGAGAACCTCCCAGAAATAGGTGTAGATATCATTTTTTTTGATGCCGAGGATTATGGACAACCGTCATTTGATACAGGAAGAGAAAAAGAGAATAGCTGGTGCTTAGGTTCGCAATATTGGGCGCGTAACTTACATAAACCTGGATATCGGGCACGCTATGGTATATTGCTCGATATGGTAGGTGCCAAAAATGCTACTTTTGCCAAAGAAAGAGTATCTATGATGTATGCACCTTATGTGGTGGAAAAAGTATGGTCGAAAGCTCGTGCGTTGGGATACGGAAATCTTTTTATAGACAGGGAAGGCGGTTATATTACCGATGATCACCTGTATGTAAATGAAGTAGCCGGAATTCCGAGTATCGATATTATTGATTTTGACAGCAACGGTTTTTACGAAAATTGGCATACGCTCGAAGATACGATAGATCATATTGATAAAGGCACTTTGAAAGCGGTTGGACAAACATTGCTTGAAGTTTTGTATGCCGAAAAATAAAGAATAAATGTAGTCTGTAAAGGTCGTAAACAGTTTTCTATGTATTTATTTTGCTTTATTAAACCTCATAACTTTAAGATTTTATAACTAAAAGGAAGGTAATTCGTGTAAAATTCTTCATTCTTCATTCTTTATTCTTAATGAAAAAGAATTACCTTTGCAAAAATATTGAAATATGGAATTTTCAGCCCAGCAAATAGCCGATTTTCTGAAAGGAAAAGTTTTTG
>JAVBUB010000048.1:0-3179 GCA_031555675.1 Paludibacteraceae bacterium
GGAAATCACCTCACGCGAAAGGAATAAAATTCAGTCGTAATTATGTAAAATCGGCTGCTTTATACAACGGTATCAAAGAAGCCCAAGCCAAAGTGGTAATTACAATGGATGCCGATTTACAAGATAGTCCCGATGAAATACCGGAACTATATAAAATGATTAAAGAAGAAGATTATGACTTGGTTTCCGGCTGGAAAAAGAAACGCTATGATCCCATAACCAAACGCATCCCAACCAAACTATACAATGCTACCGCCAGAAGAGTATCCGGTATCAAGAACCTGCACGACTTTAACTGCGGATTAAAAGCCTATAAAAACGAAGTTGTCAAAAATATTGAAGTGTACGGCGAAATGCACCGCTATATTCCTTATTTGGCTAAAAACGAAGGTTACACCAAAATAGGAGAGAAAGTAGTACAACATCAGTCCAGAAAATACGGCACCACCAAATTCGGTTTAAACCGCTTTGTGAATGGCTATCTCGACCTGCTAAGTCTTTGGTTTATATCTAAATTCGGTATCAAACCCATGCATTTTTTCGGCTTAGCCGGAAGTTTGGTATTTATACTGGGATTCATTTCAATTATAGCAGTTGGTGTTAATAAGTTAATAGCCCTTTACGAAGGAGTAAGAGCGCCATTAGTGACCAGCAGCCCGTATTTTTATCTGGCATTAACCGCCATGATTATTGGAACACAAATGTTCCTGATTGGTTTCCTGGGCGAAATAATCATTAGAAATGCACCCGAAAGAAATAATTATGTTATTGATAAAGAAATAAATATCACAAAAAAATGAACATCCTTATAGAAATTTTAAAATACACTATACCTGCGCTTATTTCGCTCATAGCTGTTTATTTCATCATCGACAGGTTTTTAAAAGGAGAAGAAAACCGCCGCAATTACGAAATCAGAAAATCAGTTTCAGATTTTATTACCCCGATAAAATTAAGCGCTTATGAACGCCTGATACTATTTTTAGAACGTATTTCTCCCGAATCTATGATTCTGCGCATACAAAGGCCAGGAATGAATAATATCGAATTACAAACCGCTTTGCTAAACACCATCAGGCAAGAGTACGAACATAATCTTTCACAGCAACTATATGTGAGCGATCAAGCATCAGCTATGGTAAAGAATGCTAAAGAAAGCCTCGTGCAACTAATTAATGTAGTCGCAGCAAATGTAGATCCGGCCGGTAACTCTACCGAATTGGCATTAAAAGCAATCGAAACATACTATTCGGTAGAAGAACCACCATTGCAAGTGGGTATACAATTTTTAAAGACAGAAGTAAGATCGTATTTCGGATAATATATATTTCCTACAAAGACGTAAAGGACACAAAAATAAAAAAATGAAACTATCTTTTCTCGAACTGGCTCAACGCCGTACTTCTGTACGCGACTTTTTAGAAAAGCCCTTAGAAAAAGAAAAACTTGATTATATCATGGAAGCGGTTCGCTTGGCTCCATCGGCTGTGAACTATCAACCATGGTCTTTTTTTGTTCTCGAAGGAAAAGACAAAGTAATTGAACTTTCGGAAGCATACAACAGGGAATGGTTTAAAACAGCTTCAACCTGTATTGTAGCCTGCGGAAACCATCAGCAATCGTGGAAACGAAAAGATGGCAAGGATTTTTGTGATGTGGATATAGCCATTGCAGTAACCCATTTAATAATGGCTGCTACAGAAATGGAATTAGGCACTTGCTGGGTTTGCAATTTTGACAAAGAAATATGTTCGGCCATATTACAATTGCCGGAATACGTAGAACCTATCGCTTTAATTCCCATAGGTTATCCTGTAAATCCGGATATATTCATACAAAACGAGAAAAAACGGAAAACTATAGAAGAAATATTTAATATCAGATAGAAGATTCATATGATATAAAAGTTTTAAGTATTACGTCTTACGTTCTACGTCTTCAAACACTTATTACATGTATTCAACTTTCTGTTCTACGTACGTAAAACCTAAAACGTAGAACTTTAAAATCTATAAAATAAATTTTTACAACATAATACATTATTACAATCTAAAAAAATGAATGATATTCAAGTACTGAATCGTGCAGCAGATAATATTCGAATATTATCGGTAGCAATGGTAGAAAAAGCAAAATCAGGACACCCTGGAGGAGCCATGGGAGGAGCCGATTTTATCAATGTACTTTATTCCGAATTTTTGGAATACGATCCTAACGATCCATTTTGGATTAACCGCGATCGTATGTTTTTAGACCCCGGACACATGTCGCCTATGCTTTATTCCATTCTTGCGCTGGCAGGAAAATACACCATGGACGATCTGAAAAACTTCCGTCAATGGGGTAGTAAAACACCCGGGCATCCCGAAGTAGACTTTCAGCATGGTGTAGAAAACACTTCCGGACCATTGGGACAAGGACATACCATGGCTGTAGGTGCTGCTATCGCGGAAAGATTTTTAGCAACCCGTTTTGGCGAATGGATGAGCCATAAAATCTATACTTATATTTCAGACGGAGGTATTCAGGAAGAAGTATCTCAAGGAGCCGGACGCATTGCCGGAACATTGGGTTTGAGTAACCTTATTATGTTTTATGATGCCAATGACATCCAATTATCAACCAAAGTAAATGAAGTAACCTCCGAAGATACCGGTAAAAAATACGAAGCATGGGGTTGGAAAGTAATCCATATCAACGGAAACAATGCCGTACAAATACGCCAAGCCCTGAAAGAAGCCAAAGCCGAAAAAGAAAAACCAACCCTTATCATTGGAAAAACCATTATGGGTAAAGGCTGTATGCTCGAAAACGGATCTTGTTTCGAAGAACAAGTATCTACACACGGGCAACCTATTTCCGCTGCAGGTGCAAGCCCAATGAAAACAATCGAAAAACTAGGTGGAAATTCTGAAAATCCATTTACATTGTTCCCGGAAACCGAAACTCTTTATGCATCCAGAAAAAAAGAATTGGAAGTTATAGCCAAAGAGAAAAAAGCCGTACAGCAACAATGGGAAAAAGAAAATCCGGAATTGGCTAAAAAATTACAATCATTCTTTGATAAAAAACCAATTGATGTTGACTTCTCCGCTATTGTTCAGAAAAAAGACCAGGCTACACGGGTAGCCTCTGCTACCGTATTGGCAGAGTTTGCAAAAAAAGTAGAAAACATGATT
>JAVBUB010000087.1:0-15698 GCA_031555675.1 Paludibacteraceae bacterium
ACGATTGGTTAGGATTGCAATGATCTACAACCAAGGTTAAACAAATCGAAAACGTTGTTTTCACTGCTAAAGAAAGCAAAAAACTAACTGCCAACGATGTCGAAATTGATGCCTTGATGAAAGAATTAATAGCTAACCATACTATTGGTTAATTCGGAATTAATAATTAATAATTAAGAATTACGGAATAGAGAATTAGATTGTTGTAAACTGCTTTTCTTGTAACTCGTAACTCGTAACTCGTAACTCTATATGAATAACTTATTTGTATATCTCGAAATAGAAGACGGCATTGTAGCCGATGTTAGCTTGGAATTGCTGACAAAAGGCAAAAAGTTGGCCAATGAATTAAATTGTAAGCTCGAAGCCCTGGCTATCGGGTACAAATTGGATGAAGTCGGCAAGCAAGTATTTAAATACGGAGTAGATGTGTTGACCATTGTAGACGACAAACGTTTACAATATTACACTTCATTGCCCTATACCTCTATTCTGGTAAAATTATTCCAGGAAGAAAAACCACAGATCGCTTTAATGGGTGCTACTTCTGTTGGCCGCGACTTAGGCCCCCGTGTATCTTCTGCTTTGTTCAGCGGATTAACTGCCGACTGTACTTCTCTTGAAATCGGAGATCACGAAGATAAAAAAGAAGGAAAAACTTACAAAAACCTGTTGTATCAAATACGTCCCGCTTTTGGTGGAAACATTGTTGCCACTATTGTTAACCCCGAACAACGCCCCCAAATGGCAACCGTTCGCGAAGGTGTTATGAAAAAAGAAGTATTGGACGAAAACTATAAAGGTGAAACCAAAAAACTGGAAGTTGCCAAATACGTTTCAGACGCCGACTTTGTGGTGAGCGTTATCGAACGCCACATCGAAAAATCGAAAGTAAACCTGAAAGGTTCTCCGATTGTAGTAGCAGGTGGCTATGGAATGGGAAGCGTTGATAATTTCGGCATGCTTTATGAATTGGCCGGATTAATCGGGGCCGAAGTCGGAGCATCACGTGCTGCGGTTGACGCAGGCCTTGCCGACCACGATCGTCAAATCGGGCAAACAGGCGTAACCGTTCGTCCTAAATTATATATCGCTTGCGGTATTTCCGGACAAATACAACATATTGCAGGGATGCAGGAAAGCTCTATGATTATTGCTATCAACAATGACCCGAACGCACCGATTAATAATGTGGCCAATTACGTAATTACCGGTAATGTAGAAGAAGTGCTTCCTAAAATGATTAAATATTACAAGCAAAATACTAAGTAAAAGCAAAGTAATCGCAAATAGAGAAACCGCAATTTTCAAATGAAAGTTGCGGTTTTTATTTGTAAGATACTTAAAAGCAGTTTTAATTTCATCCATATTTAACCCCTCCATTACAAGCAATTAACAAAGTTTCTTCATTCTTTTCTAAAAAATAAAAACAAATAATACATGTTATGTGTTTTTATTAAATGTAGCTCAAGATATTTCTTTTTGAACTACTTGTTAGTAATTTTTTTAATCAATCTTCATAAAAATTATTCATTATGAAAAGACATTTTATTAATTCGTATCAAAGCAGAGCACTGTTGGCACTAACCACAATTTGTTCTGCAGGTTTCTACGGCTGTAACAATGCAGCAACGCAGGAAAAAGACGGAGAAGGAAAATTTAAGGGAACAATCAATCTCGACATCAGGGATTCTAAAGGCGATTGGTCTGCCTTTACTTATCCTAAAGCGCCCAAAGATGCTCCTAACGTTTTATTTATTTTGTTCGATGATACCGGACAAGCCACATGGTCAACCTATGGTGGAGCTGTAAACATGCCAACTTTAGACCGGTTGGCCCAAAATGGTATAACTTATACCCAATGGCATACCACGGCTCTTTCTTCCCCTACCCGTTCTACATTGCTCACCGGACGTAATCATCATCAAAACGGATATGGTTCTATTGCCGAATCAGGCACCGGATTTCCCGGATATAGCGGACATATTCCGGAATCTAATGCTACCATTGCAGAAGTTCTCCGCAACGCAGGATGGAGTACATTCTGGATTGGTAAAAACCACAATGTTCCGGTTGATGCCCTTGATATGGGATCCAACAAAAAAGATTGGCCTTTGGGAATGGGTTTTGATCGTTTTTATGGTTATGTAGGTGGTGAAACTAATCAGTGGTACCCTGAACTGGTAGAAGACAATCATTATGTTGATCAGCCGTATTTACCCGAACAAGGTTATCACCTGTCAAAAGATTTGGCAGACCATGCCATTCAATATATTGCCGATTCTAAACAATCACAACCTGATAAACCATGGTATATGTGGTACTGTCCGGGAGCCAACCATGCACCGCACCATGCACCACAAGAATACATAGATAAATACAAAGGTAAGTTCGATGCCGGCTACGAAGCATACCGGGAATGGGTTCTTGAGCGAATGATAGCCAAAGGCGTTCTTCCCGAAGGTACCAAGCTCACTCCGCTGAATCCAATGCCTAAAGGAACTTTCTCCGAAGGAGATATGGTACGTCCGTGGGATAGTCTTAACCCGGACGAAAAGAAACTATTCTCACATATGGCTGAAGTTTTTGCAGGTTACTCCGAATACACAGACGCGCAGATTGGCCGCGTTATAGATTATTTGGAAGAATCGGGACAGTTGGATAATACATTGGTTATTTATGCAGCCGATAATGGAGCTTCGGGAGAAGGAAGCCCCAATGGTTCTGTAAACGAGATGAAATTCTTCAACAATTATCCTGACGAAATGAAAGATAATCTGGCCATGTTGGAAAAATTGGGTTCTCCCGATACTTACAATCACTATCCTACCGGTTGGGCTGTAGCTTTCTCTACTCCATATAAAATGTTTAAACGATACTCCGGCTACGAAGGAGGCACGGCAGATCCATTAGTAATATCCTGGCCTAAAGGAATAAAAGCACATGGCGAGTTACGTAATCAATATTATCACTCTACCGACATTGTACCTACCATTTTGGAAGCTTGCGGTGTAAAAATGCCTGAAATTGTAAATGGAATTAAACAAACTCCATTGGCTGGTGTTTCTATGACGTCCAGCTTTAACGACGCCAAAGCACCTACCCAGAAAAAAGTACAATATTACGAAATGCTTGGCACACGCGGTATCTGGAAAGATGGCTGGATGGCTACGACGGTGCATGGTCCTGTACCTGTAGATATGGGTCATTTTGATAAAGACAAATGGGAATTATATCACATTGAAGCAGACCGTTCGCAATCTACCGATTTGGCTGCGCAATATCCGGAAAAAGTAAAAGAAATGGAAAAACTTTGGCTGGAAGAAGCCAAAAAAAATAATGTACTCCCACTCAATGACCTGAGTGTTGCAGAATACCACAAATACGAATTCCAATTACCCGATCCACCAAGCGGACAATTTGTATATTATCCGGGTACCAGTCAGATACCGGAACAAACTGCCGCTAAAACATTGGGGCGTTCATTCAAAATCCTTTCGAATGTAACATTGCAACCTGGAGCCAAAGGAGTTATCGTAGCACAAGGTTCCCGTTTTGGAGGCTATTCATTATTTATCAAAGATAATAAAGTTTACTTCGTATATAACTTCCTGGGTATTCCACCAGAACAGAAATTGGTATGTGCTGCACCCGGAAGTGGCAAACACATTATCGGCGTAGAATTTACCAAAGAAAAAATGTCGGAAAAATCCGAAACATTAGGAACCATGAAATTGTATATTGATGGTAAAATGATGGCCGAAGCTCCTTTCCGCACACAAACATTCCGCTACGCGCTTACCGGCGAAGGTCTTTGCATCGGATATGACGGAGGTGATCCTGTAAGCAAGGAATATGGTTATAAAAATCCATTTACCAACGGAACGATTCACAAGGTATTGTTTGACATAAACAATAAAGACGCCTATGTGAACCTTGAAAAAGAATTTGAAAATAAAATGAGGGCAGAATAATTATCTGCCTGAACCCAAACCCTCTCTTTCTGGTCTTTTCTTATGAATAGATATAGAAGAGAGGGTTTCTTTTTTAATAAGAAATTACTAATTTTGAATAAAATTTAATTGAGAATGACTCAGGAAGCTACATTTGCACCATTTGCAAAGCCTTTATATGTAATGCTGAAACCCATTGGACCGGTTTGTAACCTTCGTTGCAAATACTGCTATTATCTTGAAAAGAAAGGATATTATCCCGACGAAAAACGATATGTAATGTCGGAAGAGACGTTGGAAGAGTTTACCAAACAGTACCTCGAATCTCAAACTATGGCCGAAGTATTATTTACCTGGCATGGTGGAGAGCCATTGATGCGTAATATTGGCTTTTATAAAAAAGCACTTGAATTTCAGAAAAAATACGGACAAGGCCGGCTTATCGGCAATAGTTTACAAACCAACGGTACATTACTGACTGATGAATGGTGCAAGTTCTTCAAAGATAATAATTTTCTGATTGGTATTTCTATCGACGGACCTCAACATTGTCATGATGTATACCGCAAAACAGCCGACGGAAGACCAACCTTTGTACAGGTAATGCGTGGCATTAACCTATTAAAAAAACATGGCGTTGAATTCAATGTTATGGGCGTAGTTAACGATTGCAATGTGGATTATCCCCTCGAATTTTATAATTTCTTTAAAGAAATAGATACCCGGTTTATTCAGTTTGCCCCTATTGTAGAAAGGATGCCCGACGGTACTCCCGCTCCATGGAATGTTCCTTCCGAAAAATGGGGCGATTTTCTGATTGCCATTTTCGACGAATGGGTACAAAAAGATGTCGGGGAGTTTTTTGTGCAACTTTTCGATTCCACCTTAGCCAACTGGGTAGGAGAACCTACCGGAACATGCATATTGGCCAAAACATGCGGCCATGCCGGAATAATGGAATTTAACGGAGATGTTTATGCCTGTGACCATTTTGTTTTTCCTGAATTTAAACGTGGCAACATTAATACGGAAACTTTAACGGGAATGATGTATTCACCTGAACAGATGAAATTCGGGACCGACAAATTCGACACTTTACCTAAACAATGCCTGCAATGCGAGTTCCTTTTTGCCTGCAATGGAGAATGTCCGAAAAACAGAATCATTAATACCCCTAACGGAGAACCCGGCCTGAATTATTTATGCAAAGGATATTATAAATTCTTTCGACACGTAGCACCTTATATGGATTTTATGAAAGAAGAATTACGGAATGGCAGGGCACCTTCTAATATTATGGAAGCGGTAAGGAAAGGGAAAATTTAATATGGTCAAAGTAACTGTGACTGATAAAAATGATTTAGTTCTGAAATAAGGGAAAAATCGTGAATATTGAATTAAAACGAAGAATGATGGAAGAGGAAAAGGTAAAAGTATTCAACGTAAACTATAAAGACTTTATTCAACGATATCAGAATATTGAAATACCGGATTATCAAAGACCTTATAGATGGGACAAAGAAAATGTAAAAAAAATGCTCGAAGACCTCAGAGAGTTTTTTATTGACAAACCCGAATCTAATTTAGATTATTATGTAGGTGGAATCTTACTTTATAACAATAAAAAAGAAAAATATTATGAAATCATTGATGGACAACAACGATTAACAACACTAAACCTAATTTCGTATGTGTTAACTGGTTCCATTCAAAAAGGTCAAAATTTCAAGTTTAATAACCATATTTCATTTTACAACATAAAAGAAAATTATCAATTTCTTAAAACTCAAATTGAATTGCTTCAATCATTGAATAAAAAGAACTTTTTGAAAAAAGTTGCTTTCACTCTCATTACAAGCAACGATGAGGACCAGTCATTCTCTTTTTTTGACTCCCAAAACAACAGAGGTGTTTCATTAGCTGCAGACGACTATTTAAAGGCATACCATCTTCGAGAAATAGCTTCTGAAAATTTACAATCTAAATTGGCAGAACAGTGGGAGTCAGCTGCAATTAAAGCTCAAAACGAAATGAACATTGAGAAAGGATTGCTACATCTTTTCTACAAAATTCTTTATCGGTCTAGACAATGGAAGGGGCAATCAAATATAATTTTCGAAAATAAAGACCATATACTTGCTAACTTTCAAAGAAAAACAATTAAGGCAGATACTAATAACTCTTATAGATTATTTAAAGCAAAAGACAATATAAAATTTAGCGAGGTTGTTGTAAACGAGGGAAATGTGATTAATCCTCTTGCTAATAACGAAAACCACTTTGACAACATGGAGAACTTGCCTTTTAGCATTAGACAACCACTTTACAAAGGTTTAAATTTCTTCCAATTCACTCAGAAATACTATGCGATTCATCAATTGCTTTTTTACAAAACCGAAATAGAACATGATAATATTAGAAGAGTTAGGAAGTTCTACAATGTAGTCTATGATTCAAATATGTCAGAGTACCTTCGGCATTATATGCAGCTTTGTTTAGTGATGTATTATGATACATTTGGAAGCTTAGAAATAGATAAGGCTATTCAATACTTTGACTACTTTATTGGAAGTATTCGAATCGAAAAATATTACGTACGACAGGAAGCTATTAGAAATAGCCTTCTTCAACCAGGCAACAATATATTAGATGTTATTGCACATTCCTATCTGCCGGAAGAAGTGTTTGATTTTGTTTCAGGGCAAAACAAAATTCAAAATATTTACGAAAATGAAGAATTAAAGTCAGACAATGGAGTGAGAGATAGATACAAAAAAAGGGTAATTTCCCATTATGGTCTGTCGGAAAATAAATTAACAAAACGCATTAAATGGATAAAGTAACATCTTCATTATACACACTAAATAAAATCGTAGCAGAAGGTTTGCAATTTAATATTCCACTCTACCAGCGCCTATATGTTTGGATAGATAGCCAAGTAGAAACTTTCTTTAATGACCTCCATACGGCTAGCATTGTGGGAAAGGATATGTATTATATTGGCAGTATAATTTTAGTAAAAAACAAATCTAATAATGAATTATATGATCTGGTTGATGGCCAACAAAGATTTACTACCCTTTGGTTAATGGCCTATGAACTGGGTAATTTACTTAAAGATTTTAGGAATAAAGGTAAATCTCTAAGAATACAGTTTGCTATTAGGCCAAAGGTTGAAAAGTATTTTTCTGAATTATCAACCAATCAAGACTTGCCTACTGAACAGAGCAGAGGGTTCGAAGATTTAGTAAGAATTGATTTAGCTAGAAGAAGATTAAAAGAACTGATTCAATCGAAAATAAAGACTGAAGACGAGAAAAAATATTTTGCCGAGTATATCGCAGAAAGACTTAAGTTTGTTATTACTATTGTCCCGCAACTAACTGATTTAAATAAACTTTTTGAAACATTAAATAATAGAGGAGAGCAACTATCTCAAGATGAAATTCTAAAAGCGAGAGTTTTGGCTGGCATACAACAACGTTTAAGGTGGAAATATTCGGGAATTTGGAACGCTTGTAATGACACAAAAAACTATTTTGAGCGTGCCTTAAGTTATGAAATCGGTTCTTCAAGGAATGTTGTTGATTGTTATAATCAATGGACAGATATTTTTGACGCAAAAAAAATCAGGTCATTATTTGATAAAAACAACAATTTTCAAACTAAATTCCTGAGTTTAGGAGAAATATTAGCAAAACGAAAAATTGAAGATATTATAACAGAAGATAAGGAAAATGAAGAATTTTTCAATTTACACCCCAATGCTGCTGATGATGAACTTCAAAAGGTTCGCAGTATTTTGACTTTTCCTCAACTCTTATTGCATGCTTTAAGAATTTTCAGATATAAAAGAGGATTAGAAGATATCCAAAGAATTAATGAAAAAGAGTTGTTGAAAATTTTTGATGAATATTTTCTTCCAAAAAAAACTCTAGTAAAACAGGATGAATTAAGTAAATTTGAAAAAGATTGCAAGGAGTTTATTGAATTGCTTTTTGATATTAGGGAAATTTTTGACAAATACATAATCAAATGGGTAGAGATTGATCAGAACAATGAAGAGTTAATGATTAAAAAAGTTAGAATGCAAAATCAAAAAAAAGGGGGTCGGTCTTACTATTTAAGGAGGGAAATTACAGAGCAATTTAATGGTCTTACTCACTTACAAGGTTTACTCTACCATTCACAACAAAACACAACTCAATACTGGCTAACACCATATTTGCATAAACTTTTAAAACACCCCAGTATGGAAGAAGCCTATGATTGGTTAAAGAAACTAGATAATGTTTTGTTTTGCACTAATCGTGATGAAGAATTACTGACCTACAGAACTTGGGAGAGCATGGAAGATTTTCCCAAACACTCAATTAACTATTCGGTTCTTAATAATGAATCAGGGACGGGCTTTCCGCATTATTGGTTCTACAAAATTGATTTTATTCTATGGCATGAAAGAGATGTATTGGATAAGCCACAATGGAATGGTTATAAAGTGACAGCAAAAAATTCGATAGAACATATTGGACCCCAAAACCCAAGAGACAAAAGAGATAAAGTCTGTATGGATTATCTCAATAAAATGGGAAATTTGGTGCTTGTAACTCGTAGTATAAATTCTGAATATGGCGATCAACCTTACAAAGTAAAACGGGCTAAGTTTATTGATAAGAAAAATAAAGGATCGTATGATTCATTGAAATCAGACTTAATTTTTAACAATGAAGCTTGGAATGATGACTTGGCAGAGAGTCATCAGAAAGAAATTACAGAGATAATTGAGGAGTACTTTAACAAGACAAAAATTGAGAATCTGTAATTCATTTTATGGCCTCAACTTTTTTATTTTTTGCGATAACCCATGATCCCAAAAAGTGAATTAAAAAATCCTGAAAGTATACTTTCAGGATTTTTAATGATGTGTTCTAGCTTGCGGTATGGACGGGACTCGAACCCGCGACCCCCTGCGTGACAGGCAGGTATTCTAACCAGCTGAACTACCACACCAAATTAAAGCGGTTGCTGCATTAGAACTTACATCAATTATTATGTCACGCATTTTCTTTCAAATGCGATGCAAAGATACTGCTTATTTTTACATTTGCAATACAAATTTAATTATTTCTGATATTTTTTTTTCAACTCCAACAATCCTGTTTTTTCTTACCTTGATTATGAAATAATTAATCCCATTTCCATATCACACGATCTTTTTGTATTTTTGTTTAGTTTTTTCCAAATAAGCCATGCATACTACCACTCAAGCCATTATACTGCATACTGTTAAATACTCCGACAACAGTATCATCTTACATGCTTATACAGAGCTATTTGGACGGACATCATATATGATAAACGGAATAAAAAGCAAAAAATGCGCCATAAAACCCGCACTCTTATTGCCTTTATCCATTGTAGAACTAGAAGTAGAACATCATCCTAAAAAAGAAATCCACCGAATTAAAGAAAGTAAAATTACTTATTCTTTTTGCAGCATTCCATTTAATCCCATTAAAAACAGTATTTCCTTTTTTGTTTCCGAAGTTCTTTTCCGTTGCCTGAAAGAAACAGAAAAAAACGACCCGTTATTTCATTTCCTATCACAATCAATACTCATATTAGACAATCAGGATAAAGGAATAGCCAATTTTCATCTTATTTTCCTGATCCGGTTATCCTCTTTTTTAGGATTCTATCCAAACATGGATAATCCGGCATCAAATACATATTTTGACTTACTAAACGGATATTTTCTTTCCTGCAAACCATTACATAATCAGTTTTTACCAATTCCGGAAAGCGACATTCTGAAAGAATTATTACATAATAGCTTCGAAACCATGCATACCCTATCCTATTCAAAAGAACAAAGAAATAATATACTAGGGCAACTTATCGGCTACTATCGCCTACACTTAACCGAATTCGGGCAAATCAAATCTTTAGACGTATTGCAAACGCTCTTTAGTTGAACGCTTCATCAAAACAAAAATCAACAAGCCTGTAGAAAACATTTGTAGAAAACATTTAAAAGTATTACTTTTGGGCTCTCTTTCCTATAAAAGCCTCTGTAGTTCAATGGATAGAACGAAAGTTTCCTAAACTTTAGATTCGGGTTCGATTCCCGGCGGAGGTACTACTTTCTCAATTACGTCATTTTCAGACTATTAAAACCTAAATACGTATTAAAACTGCCATTTATTTTCTTTTCATGATAATATTTTGTATCTTTGTCTGTTAACTTTTAGAACTATGATCATGAAAAAGACAATTATTTTCATTGCTTCTTTGCTTTTTACTTTTTTATTTAATGCATTTTCACAGAGCTCAAAGTTCTACGACACCGACGATGTTAAACAAAGAGGTTATTATAACCGTGCTTATTTAAGATACGAAGCAGAACCTGATTCCTGCACAACCAATAGCGACGATAACTTCCTTTTAAAATCCTTCAATCAAGCCAATATTGAAAGTGAAGCCTCCAATCAGACAGCAATAAAATTAGCCGACATTGGCGACTATGTTGAATGGAGAACAGATGCTGATGCCAATGGTGTTGTAATTCGTTTCTCTATCCCCGACAACACAGAAGGTACTGGCACTAAAGCAACCATAAGCCTTTATGCGGATGGTATTTTTCAACAAAAAATCAATCTTAATTCTTATTGGGGCTGGCAATATTTTACCGGAAGTGAAAATGTTGCTTACAATTACCCGAAAAATGGAGCCAACATCATTCGCATGCGTTTTGACGAAACCCACGTATTATTAAACAACACCATTCCGGCCGAAGCTATTTTAACATTAAAAATAGACAATGACGATGTATATACTGATCATATCATTATAGACTTTGTGGAATTGGAAAATGTGGCACCAGCTTTTGTCCCCGATGATACTTATATTATTTTCGAAGGAGATAAAGATACTGAAGACGACGTGATTTATGATAATGAAGGACGTATTATGGCCAGTACCTTAAACAACTTTATTGCAACCAATGGAGGGAACAAAATATTCATACCGGCCGGTATATATAATATTCCCGAACGATTATATATCAATTATACCAATACAACTTTGCAAGGTGCCGGAATGTGGTATACCGAACTTTATTTTTCTGCACCTTTAACCCAGGTGGGTTCAGATAGAATTTACTCTAAAAGAGGAATTGAAAGCACAAATAATAATAACATAAACATTGATGGTTTCTATCTCAATACTATAAACAACATAAGGTATTATGAAAGAAATTCAGGCAAACAAGTCGGCAAAGGACTAAACGGATCTTTCGGCAGTAACTCTGTTATTACAAATTTATGGATAGAACACTTTGAATGTGGCGCATGGCTCGAAGGTACCCAAAACCTTCAAATTGCCCATTCCCGGTTCCGCAATAATTATGCAGATGGAATAAATCTTTGTGCCGGAGCATCAAATAACAGAGTACAATATTGTAATTTCCGCAATAACGGCGACGACGATATGGCATCATGGAGCAGAAGTAACCGTGAGTGTTTCAATAATCTGTATCAATACTGCACATCAGAAAACTGCTGGCGGGCTGCCGGTATAGGTTTTTTCGGCGGAAAACAAAATAAAGCCTATCAATGTGTAGTTAAAGATGCTGTAGAAACAGGTTTACGTGTAGATGCAACTTTTGACGGCGCACCTTTTAGCAGTGAGGGATTTACCGAATTCTTTGAAATATCCGTTTATTGCGGGGGAACAAACAAAAATATTTGGAATGCAAAATATGGTGCCATTACAATTTCAATGGAAGGAGCCAAGTACAATTTAAAAAACATATCTTTCAAAAATATCGACCTGATTGAATCGAAGCAAAATGCCATATATCTTCACAATTTGGGGTCAACTTCATCGCGCACCATGTATGTTTGCATGGAAAACATCAATATAGACGGAACAAAAGCAACAGGCACCGGAGAAGGTAACGGAATTTTGGCTGCCTACGGAGTTAAAGGATATCTCATTTATAAAAATATTGAATTTAAAAATATAAACGGAAAAAATATTACAAATAATGCCGGCAAGAACTTAACATTGGAATCTACCGATGAAGATCCCTGTGAAGAAATTATATTGGTGAAAGTCGATGACATTGAAATGGGATCTATAAAAATCACTTCCGGGAATGGAACAATTAATATTTCCGGGCTAACCGCCGGAAATAATATAACAATTTTTGATATTACCGGCAATAAAACAAACCAAACAACCGTTAAGCAAGAACGTGAAGTTGTTTCCGGTTTTAATTCGGGTGTTTATATTGTTTCGATAGACGACTATAAACCGGTAAAAGTAATTGTACAATAAAACAAATTAAATTAACCTTAAAATAATAAATTAAACGCTATGAAAAAACTACACTTCAGCATTGTGCTTACAGCAATGCTATTTGCAGTTGTAAATCAATCATTTGCTCAACAGCGAGGGTATTACGACGCACCTTACACCCGCTATGAAGCAGAAAACGGAACAGGAACAGGAACATCTGTAAACAGTTATGCTCAAAACAACATTGCTTTTGAAGCTTCTGACCGCACTTGTGTGTACATGTCAAACGGCCAGTCCAGAGAATGGACAGCTTCGGCCACTTTCCGGGGAATTGTAGTGAGAGCTTCCGGAGCCAACAGTCAAACAGCTACTTCCGGACGGGATGTTTCTGCCGATTTATATATTGACGGGACAAAAGTAACTACACTTACTTTTTATGCTAACCGTGGATGGAAAAACCTCGAAGTCGATAACAACGAAAATTATGTGAATATATCAAATGGGAATCCACGCATGCGCTATGATGAGCAACGCTATCTGCATACTGCATCTGTTGCCGCCGGTAAAAAAATAAAAATAGAAAGTAAAGGCGATCTTTACCTCGACTTCATTGAAATAGAAGAAGTATTGGATGCTATTTCAAAGCCTGCCGGATATACCGAATACAACAGTTCCAAAGGTGATTTTCAGTCTTTCTTGAATAGTAATGGTGGAAATATTTATATAGCTCCCGGAACTTACAATATTGGCGGTTATGTTGATATCGGAGCAGGCAGAATTATACAAGGTGCAGGAAAATGGTACACCACGCTTAATTTCACTAACGGCAGCTATAATAACGGCGGATTATGGTCGTATAGAACAAATAATGAACTGAAAGATTTATCACTGACAAGAACAACAGGATATTCCAGAAGCAACTCTTATAAAGGAATAAATGGAGTTTGGAAATCAATTTCCGACGTATGGGTCGAACGCTTCGAATGCGGCGCCTGGTTTGGAAACTACAATGCCGGATATGGAGATAATAATGCCAATGGCATGACTGTTACCAACTGTCGTTTTCGTAATAATTACGCCGATGGCGTTAACCTCTGCAAGGGCTCAATCAAATGTAAAGTCAGCCATTGCAGCTTCCGCAATAATGGCGACGACGACATGGCTGTATGGCCGGCAGGCGATCAAGGGCGTGGTACATGCCATAGTAATACCTACGAGTACTGTACTGCAGAACATTGCTGGTTTGCATCCTCTTGCGCCCTTTATGGCGGTTATGGCAACAAATGGCAGTATATTAAAATAAAAGACAATTATGAAGTAGGTATCCGGACAAATGGCAAATTTGGAGGCTATTGTTTTGGAGATGAGGCACAAAATGAGTTTTCCAATATTGATGTTATTGGTTGTGGCTCTTGGAGAGATGCCTATGGTGGTGTAGTAGCTGCAGTAGATATTACCACTGCTGCAAACTGTAATAATGTTAAAAACATCAAGTTTTCTTGTATCAATATTAAAGACTCCAATGCTGATGCTATCTTTTTCAGGAATCAGGATGGCTATCAAATCAGTAACGTTTCGATGAACGGCATTACCATTAACGGTACAAGCAAACGTGGTTATACGGAAAATAGCGGTTGGGGAAATGCTGCCGGTATTCGTTTTGTAGATAGTCCAACTATAAATAATGTTACCTTTTGCGGTACATTCTCTGGTGTTCAGGGCGAAAACGTGGTCGCTTACGGCAAACCTAGTGGCTGGAGTGCCGCTACTACTGGATGCACTTCTTGCTCTTCCCTTATTATTTCGGGTGTAACAATGAGCAGTTGCCCTACAGGTAGCGTTACCTCAGGAAACACAGTAAACTTATCTGCAAGTGTACAAGGATCTGGCGGAACCATTCCGCAAACAGTGACATGGACAAGCAGTGATCCTGCTAAAGCTACAGTATTAAATGGAGTAGTTTCTGCCTTATCTTCTGGTAGTGTAACCATTACAGCTACCTCTACCGAAGATAACACTAAAAAAGCAACTTGTACCTTTACCATCAATCCCGTGGCCGCTACCGGTGTAACCATTACAGACAACAAAACACCAATGACGGTAAACGAAACCTATACTTTTAAAGCGACAGTACAACCTACAGGCGCAACACAAACCGTAACTTGGAGCAGCAGCAATACCGCTGTAGCCGAAGTAAATGCAAGCACAGGCGTTGTTACCGCGAAAACTACAGGTACAACCGTTATTACCGCTACTTCAACTCAGGATAATACCAAGAAGGCCACCATAACCATTACCGTGCAAACTGTTGCAGTAACAGGAGTTACACTCAGTCCAACAACGGCAACTGTCGCTATTAATAATACCGTTACCCTTACACCAACCGTATTACCATCTAACGCTACAAATAAAAATGTATCATGGAGTTCAAATAATACCACGGTTGCAACTGTAACCAATGGTGTTGTTACCGGTAAAGCTGCAGGAACTGCAATTATTACCGTAACTACCTTAGATGGTATAACTACCTTAGATGGTAATAGAACAGCAACAGCTAATATTACCGTAACCAGTTGTACAGCCACCGGACAAGCAGACCTTGTAGTAGAAGACTTTTCCTGGACGCCCGCTAATCCGAACCCAGGCGATCGAGTAATATTTACCGCCACTATTAAAAATGCAGGCGGAACAGCTATTCCTGCCGGAAGCAAACTTGGCGTTTTATTCCAGATAAATGGTGCGGAAACATATGTAGCAAACAGTAATACTTACATTTGGAGTGACCAGAATAAAGGAACCACCGGTTTAGCTAACCCTATCCCTCCATGTGGTACTTTCCAGGTTACTACTAATGGTGGCGACTCAGGAGTTGCTTATTGGACAGCCGGTACTATTGGCAACCATTCTGTAAAGGCCTGGGTTGATGACGGAGGTTTGATCTCTGAATCCAACACCAATAATAATACACTAAGCAAAAACGTAACAGTAAGCAACAATATTGCCGTAACAGGCGTTACTATCAGTCCGAAAACCGCAACAAAAAATGTAGGCGAAACTGTTACATTTGGAGCTACCATAGCACCAACCAATGCAACCAACAAAAATGTAACATACACCGTTCAAAGCGGAAATGGGACATTAAGCGGAACTGTACTTACCATTACAGGTGCTGGCCCGATTGTTGTACGAGCTACCTCTTCGGCAGATGCAACCAAATATGACGATGCTACGATTACCGTAAACGTACCGGTAACAGGCGTTACCATCAGCCCGAAAACAGCAACAAAAACGGTAGGTGAAACTGTTACATTTGGAGCTACCATAGCACCAACCAATGCGACCAACAAAAATGTAACATACACCGTTCAAAGCGGAAATGGGACATTAAGCGGAACTGTACTTACAATTGCAGGTGATGGCACTATTGTTGTGCGAGCTACCTCT
>JAVBUB010000034.1:0-5171 GCA_031555675.1 Paludibacteraceae bacterium
ATTTACACACTGCTGGCTATAAGCCTGCAGTTATGAATTGAAAATCGGCGGAGCCAAAATCAAGCTCATTTAGCTTATTTTATGGGTATTTTTTCGGATAAGACATCAAATTATTAAAAAACTTTCTATATTTGTCATAAACAATAATCAATAGTTCTCATAACTTAAAACGATATGATATGAAAAAGGTATTTTTTATTTTTAGCATGGTATTCTTAGCAGTTCAGGTTAATGCCCAGGAAGCAGCAGATACCTATTGTTGCCGGCAGGTAAATCCGATGACTGTTGTTATGGAGCTTTCTACAGCATTGCAAAAAGTAGCAACTACTACTGTGCTCGATTTGTCCATGCAATCGCCAAAAATAACAGCTGTTCCAGAAGAAATAGGACAACTAATTCAGTTGCAATGCCTTGATATAAGCTATAACAGAGTAAATAGTATTCCCGAAAGTTTCAAAAAACTGGAAAACCTTACTTGTTTAAATCTTTCTGGTAACCATTATCTGCAAAGCTTGCCTATATTTTTAAATGATCTTCCGAATCTGAAAGTTATTTTACTGAAAGATTTAAAATGGACGCCGGCAAAAATGCAGGAAACCAAAAATAAATTTCCGAATATTACTATTCTGTTTTAATTTAGATAGGGAAGAGATTTATCCGGTTTTGTAAGTTTTATTCTATTCTTTGTGTATTGTGTATCTGGTTTACCAAACAAAAAAGCATGAATTTCTTCATGCTTTTCTTATTTACTATTTTACCGGAATTACTTTTTATTTACCCTGAATGTTTCGTTTCCGTTTTTCAAGAAATCTACAATTTGTTTAGCTGCTGCAATTCCTGCATTGATGTTGGCTTCTTCTGTTTGAGCACCCATTTTTTTAGGGGTAGAGAAGTAGCGATTGGCATATTTAGATTGCATTTCTTCGTGGTTTCCGGGCATGATATCGGTTACGTATTTGAAATCAGCGCGGTCTGCCATTAATTGAATCATTTCGGCTTCATTAATTACTTCTTTGCGGGCAGTATTTACCAACAAAGCGCCTTTAGGCATTTTGTTTAGTAATTCGTAATTAATAGAATTTTTGGTTTCGGCTGTTGCCGGAATATGCAATGATATCACTTCACATGTTTTGTATAGTTCGTCTACCGAAGAAAGGGCTTTTACACCGTCTTTTTCGATAACCGGAGCAGGGCAGAACGGATCGAAAGCACATACTTCCATACCAAAACCTTTGGCAATACGGGCTACATTACGTCCAACGTTTCCGTAAGCATGTATTCCGAGTCTTTTACCCATCAATTCGGTCCCCGAACTTCCATTAAAGAAGTTACGTACGGCATATACCATCATACCCAAAGCCAATTCGGCTACAGCATTGGCATTTTGTCCGGGTGTGTTCATTACACAAACACCATGTTGGGTAGCGGTATCCAAATCTACATTGTCGTATCCGGCACCAGCGCGTACTACTATTTTTAACTGTTTTGCCGCTGCCAATACTTCAGCATCAACAATATCGCTGCGAATGATAATCGCATTAGCATCAGCTACAGCGTCCAGTAATTGTTTTTTTTCTGTATACTTTTCCAACAAAGCCAATTCATAACCGGCTGCTTCTACCTCTTTACGAATACCATCTACGGCTACTTTGGCAAAGGGTTTATCTGTTGCAATTAAAACTTTCATGTCTTTATTAATTTAAATTTCCCACAAAGGCACAAAGCCCACAAATTAGTGTTCTTTGAGTCTTTGTGGGATTATGTATTATAATTATTTTGCGTTTTGCGCTTCAAATTCTTTCATACAATCAACCAAAGCCTGTACGCTTTCTATTGGTAACGCATTGTATGTAGAAGCTCTGAAACCTCCAACCAAACGGTGTCCTTTAATTCCTACCATTCCTTTAGAAACGGCAAATTTCAAGAATGCTTCTTCAAGGTCTTTGTATTCATCTTTCATTACAAAGCAGATGTTCATGCGTGAACGGTCTTCTTTATTGGCTGTTCCTACAAACATTTTGCTGTTGTCGATAGCATTGTAAAGCAAATTGGCTTTGGCAATGTTTTTCTTTTCCATTTCGGCAATACCGCCATTAGCTTTTAACCATCTTAATGTTAAAAGAGAAGTATACAAAGGCAACACGGGTGGGGTATTGAACATAGAACCTTCTTTAATATGCGTTCTGTAGTCCAGCATAGTAGGAATATAACGTGATACTTTTCCTAATAATTCGTCTTTAACGATAACAAAAGTAAGACCCGCAGGCCCTAAGTTCTTTTGCGCGCCACCATAAATAAGTCCGTATTTAGCTACGTCTATAGGACGTGAAAAGATATCGGAAGACATATCTGCTACCACGGGAACAGGAGAATCGAAATCTTTGAATAATTCTGTTCCGTAAATAGTATTGTTGGTAGTAATATGGAAATAATCCACATCAGCAGGGATAGTAAAGTCTTTAGGAATAAAAGAAAAATTAGCGTCAGCGGAAGAAGCTACTTCAACCACTTCACCGAATCCTTTGGCTTCTTTCAACGCTTTTTTAGCCCAAACACCGGTATTTAAATATGCCGCTTTTTTTTCCAACAAGTTAAATGGAACCATACAGAATTGAAGGCTGGCACCTCCGCCAAGGAATATTACCGAATATCCTTCTGGAATATTCAATAGTTCTTTAAATAATGCAACCGCTTCGTCGACAACAGGTTGAAAATTTTTTGCTCTGTGGCTGATTTCCAAGATAGACAATCCGTCATTTTGAAAATCCAATACAGCTTGTGCTGTTTGCTCAATTACCTCGCGAGGCAATACAGATGGCCCGGCATTAAAATTATGTTTCTTCATTTCTGTAAAATGTTATATGATAATTATTTATGAATATTTTAATCAAAAATTCCAATTTTTGAAGCTTCAAAGTTAATACAAATTTCAAAAACAAAAATGTATTGTTGAAAAATAATTTAGAAAAGCAGACTTGTTGATAAATTCTACATTATTCAATACTATATGTTTTGTTTTATTATTACCTTTGAAACCTCAAAATCTTCTTTATGATTACTTTTCCCAATGCTAAAATAAATATCGGGTTAAATATTGTAGAACGTCGTACGGATGGTTATCACAATATAGAAACGGTTTTTTATCCCATTGCTTTATGCGATATATTGGAAGTAATAAAAAGTGAAAAAACAGATTACACTTTACATAGCAGCGGTATTCCGGTAGACTCAGACATCAACAGCAACCTGATAACCAAAGCATATCATTTATTCAAAAAAGACTTTGATATACCACCCGTTGACGTATATTTTGAAAAAATAATACCATTTGGCGCCGGATTGGGTGGAGGAAGCGCCGATGCCGCTTTTATGCTGAAAATGCTGAACGAAATTTTCGAACTGAAATTAAACATTCAACAACTTGAAAATTATGCGTCAAAGTTAGGAGCCGATTGTCCGGTTTTCATTCAGAATAAACCTGTTTTTGCCAGTGGAACAGGAAATATTTTTAAGAACATAAATATTTCTTTAAAAGAATATTACATATCTTTAATTAAACCTAATATTCATGTATCTACAATAGATGCTTACGCCGGAGTAAAACCACAAAAACCGGTTCATTCTTTATTGGAAACCATACAGCAAAAACCAATTCATGAATGGAAAAATTTCATTGAAAACGACTTTGAAAAAACCGTATTTGTCAAACATCCTGCCATTGAAAAAATAAAAAATGAACTGTATAAACAAGGTGCTGCTTACGCTTCCATGTCAGGCTCCGGATCATCTGTATACGGTATCTTTGAAAAAGAAACAAATATGAAAGAAATATTCCCCGATTGTTTTGTATGGTCGGGTAAATTTTAAATCTTGAATTTTAAATTTTGAATTAAATTATATGAAAGCAGAAATTATTACCGAAAAAGGAACCATGAAAGTATCTTTCTATGAGAAAGATGCTCCAAACACAGTAGCAAACTTCGTAAAACTAGCCAAAGAAGGCTTTTACAACGGATTAACGTTTCATCGTGTTATACCCGATTTTGTTATTCAGGGAGGATGCCCCAACTCACGCGAAGGTGCGAAAGGTATGGCTGGTACAGGCGGACCCGGATACAAAATTGACTGTGAATTAACCGGAGACAACCAATATCATGATCGTGGTGTATTATCAATGGCGCATGCCGGAAGAAACACCGGAGGCTCCCAGTTTTTCGTTTGCCACAGCCGTAATAATACATCACATCTGGACCGTAACCATACCTGTTTTGGTAAGGTTTACGAAGGATTGGATGTGATTGATAATATCAAACAAGGAGATAAGATATTGGAAATTAAAATTGTAGAAGATTAAATTTACAATATTTTATATAAAATGCGGAGGAATCGGAATCTTGGTTTCTCCGCATTTTTACGTTGAATGAGACTAATGTCAGAACAATTTTGTTGAAAAAAACACACTTGAAAGTTTTCCAATTCAGATAAAAAAATGTACCTTAGTCCGATTTTTCGATAAATAACCAAATTTATATATAATGCTTGATAACGAAGACAGAATTATCAGAGTGAACATTGAGGAAGAGATGAAATCTTCCTACATTGATTACTCCATGTCAGTAATTGTATCCCGTGCGCTGCCTGATGTACGCGATGGTTTTAAACCTGTACACCGCAGGGTTCTTTTCGGAATGAACGAATTAGGAAACAATTCTGATAAACCTTATAAAAAATCAGCCCGTATCGTCGGGGAAGTAATGGGTACATATCACCCGCACGGCGACTCTTCTATATACGGTACCTTGGTTCGTATGGCACAATCGTGGTCATTACGCTATCCATTGGTCGACGGACAAGGAAACTACGGATCCATCGACGGCGATCCTCCTGCTGCTATGCGTTACACTGAAGCTCGCCTGTGTAAACTGGCCGAAGATATGTTGCTCGATATCAATAAAGATACCATCGACTGGCAACTTAACTTTGACGATACCTTAAAAGAACCGACTGTTCTTCCTACACGCATTCCCAACCTGCTGATAAACGGATCTTCGGGTATCGCGGTAGGTATGGCTACCAATATGGCACCACATAACCTAACCGAAATATGCAATGCTATTATAGCTTATATCGACAATAACGAAATAGAAATTTCGGACTTGATACAATACGTG
>JAVBUB010000050.1:0-6960 GCA_031555675.1 Paludibacteraceae bacterium
AATGCAACTTTTCTGAGATGTAATCTTCGTAAAAGATAGTATTTTTGAGTTTTGATGTATATGGAATGGGAATAATACTCAATTGATTATAAGGTGCCAATGGTGGCTCGCACCAAAGGATATTGCCCGGTTTTTGATCCAATGTCCAGTCGCAAAATGGAATAATAACCGCTTCAAAATCCAACCCTTTTGATTTGTGGATGGTCATAATGCGGATGGCATTTTGTCCTTCCGGAGTAGAAATACTTCTGTTGTATCCGGTTGTCTCCCACCATTTCAGGAAGTTGTCGATATCCGCATTGTTATTGCTCACAAAATCGAAAACAACATCCTGAAAAGCTTGCAGGAATATATTATCGTTTTCTTTTTGCCCCAATTTAAATAGGCGGATAATTTCTTCAATCATTTCAAACAAGGGCAAATGCTTGATGCTTTCGAGTTTTCTGGCAATATCTTCGTCAAAAATAGTATTATTGGAGAAATAATATTGTAAGGCTTCTTCTGCCGCTAATTGCTTGATGTGTGTTAGATATTCACAGGCTACGATGGATTCATTGATTTCATCGTTGGTGTTAATAAAATAGTAAAGCAGGCTCAGGATGAATTTTACATTACTGGAGTTGGAAATCAACAATGCTTCATCCGAAATAATATCATATTGATAGGTGTTATCGGTTTGTTGCTTTTTGTAGTCGAGCAGATAATTGGCTACCATTTTACCTTCTTCCTTGGTGCGCACCAATACGGCTATATCTTTGAGTTGAAAGTGATTGTTTTGCAGTTGTTGCAATGCCGCAGGAATTTTTGTTAAGGTAATTTCTTTCCAATTTTGCTCCTCTTCCTTGTTGATAAACTTTATTTGTACATGTCCATTGCCTTGTTTGTTGGGTGGAAGTTTCTGGAAAAGTGATTGATAAGCATTCCTTATTTTTTCTTTGATACGTTGTCCGTCTGATTCCGATGGAATATCGTTGTTTAGCTCAGTTTGCAAAATAGTAGAGGCAACGGTAAAAAATGCGTTATTGAAATCGACGATATTCTTTTTGCTTCGCCAGTTGGTATCAAGTGTTTCCTGATGTATTTCTTCTTTCCGGAAATCTTGTTCCAACTGTTCATCCAATAATTTCCAGTCGGAATTCCGCCAACGGTAAATACTTTGTTTTACGTCACCTACAATCAGGTTTTCCTTGTTTTGAGCCAAACTGTTTTTTACCAATGGGTAAAAATTCTTCCATTGCATAGAGGATGTATCCTGAAATTCGTCGATCATGTAATGGTCGATATATACGCCTGTTTTTTCATACACAAAAGGCGTATCGTTATCGTCGATAATTTTATTTAGCAGGCTGTTGCTATCGGACAGAAGCATCAGGTTTTTCTCTTCCAGATAAGCTTTTACCTGTTTGTCTATATCGGATAAAATACCCAAGGTGTAAATATTCTGGATAATGTATTTAATAGACAGGTATTGCCTGATGTGTGATTGATGAAAATCTACTAGTTCATTGATACATTCATTTAATCCGTTATGATAAGCATTTTCGATAGATGAAATGATATTGGCCGACGTCGTTTTCGTGTACCAATTATCCAGATTGTTGGGTAGGGCGATAAACGTATTGGTAAGTTCTTCTACATCTCCCTCTTTTATCTTGTGCAGTTTATTAAAAGCCGAACGTACTCCTTGTTTGAAGTCGGTGGTTTTTAAGCTGTTTTTTTCTATGATCCCAAGGGATTTTTCGGACAAGGTTTTCAGGTTGGTTTCAAATTCTTTTTTGATACCATAGAGTTTTTCCCTGTATTTTTTGATGAACTCTTTATCTTGCAATTTTTCGTATACATCGTTGATGAAAGTGGCATATTTTTCTTTGAATAATTCGTTGGATAGTTTTTGAATGTCATTGCGTATTTTCCAGTTTCCGCCTTGTTCTATTCTTTCTTCCGAAAATTGAGTGAGCCATAGGAGCAGTTGCTTGTGTTCGCTCTTGTCTAATTCGTACATCATGCGGTCGATCGCCGCAGATAGAATTTTATCTTTGTCTAGTTCTATATTATAACCGCCTTGTAATCCGATTTCACGGGTAAACGAACGTATCACTTGTTGAAAAAAACGGTCGATGGTACTGATGGCAAAGCGGGAGTAATCGTGTAATATATTTATTAGAATTTGTTTGGCTTTTTCTCTTACGGCTTCTTCGGAAAGAGAGAATTTTTCACTCAATTTTTTTAAATGATCCGATTGCTCTCCGGAAGCGAGTTTATCTAATTCGAGCAATATCCGCGACTTCATTTCGTCGGTAGCCTTGTTGGTAAAGGTTACGGCCAAAATGTTACGATGGGGTTGTTTGTTATTTTCAAATAACAACTCCAGGTATTGGGCGGTTAACCTGTATGTTTTACCGGAACCGGCAGAGGCGCGATAGATATTAAGCATAATTTAGGGCTATATTTTCCTTGTTTTGTGTCCCATTTCATTTAATAGGGTTTCTACTTTGTTTCGTACATCGCCCTGGATAAGAATTTCGCCATCGCGGCAAGAACCGCCGCTGCCGCATTTTACTTTCAGGGTTTTGGCCAGTTTTTCCAAATCATCGTCATTCCCATCAAATCCGGTAATGAGTGTCGCTACTTTTCCTTTTTCTCGTTTATCGAGTTCAATACGCAAATGTTGTTTCTTGGCTGGTTTCGTTTCTGCGTCTTTTTTTGCATGGATGTCGGCTATTGCCTTTTTATCTTCTTCTGAAAGGGAATTTTGTAAGAGGTCTTTCCAGTCGGTTTTCATATGATTATGATTTTAATTTCATTTTTAGTTTTTCAATTTCTTTATCGAAATCAGAAATAATTTTCTGAGTCTTGTTAAATTCATTGTATTCGGCAATAGCTTTTTTGTCAGCTTCCAATTTTGATATTTTGCCTTTTCCCTCAAGTATTTTATATTCATTGAAGTTGAGAAACCTGTTTACACTTTCGGACAATTGCTCCATAGTAAAGGTTGTCTCACGTTCCAATAAGCGTTCAATATAATCAAAATACCCACTGATAGTTCTTTCCAGACTTTTTACTTCATTTTCTTGCAAGTAATTTTTGGCAACAATAACATCAGATTTTAAAATACGACCTTCGGGAGAATGCTTCCATGATGTCAAGCCCATATTTCCTTTGAATTTATCAGCAGTTTTGTATATTATTTCTGCAGCAGTTTTTCCGGTAATAGCGTGTAGTTCTTACCGTCAGATGCAGTTATTCGAATTTTTCGAATAACTGAAATTTCATCTAATTCCCCATTTCTAAAAACTTCTTTTAAATGATAATTGATGGTATTGGTTTCAACTCCATATAATTCAGCCATGGCTTTTTGAGTAAGCCACAGTGTTTCGTCTTCCAAGCGGACTTCTACTTTTATTTCGCCGGATGGTGCAGTGTATAGAACAAATTTATTTGTATCGAAAGTCATGTTTATTTTTTATTCAAAAATAAGAAAAATCGGAGAATGAAAGTTGATTTCTTGATATTAAGATTAAACTTTTTTTATTTTCTTTGTTAATCGAAATTTGATGAATATGCAAAATCTTTATATCATAAGCGGATGTAATGGTGCCGGTAAAACAACGGCATCTTATACAATTTTGCCAGAATTACTTGATTGCAGAGAATTTGTAAATGCTGATGAAATAGCCGAAGGTTTATTACCCTTTCAACCTGAGAAAATGGCAATTGAAGCGGGACGTATAATGCTTGTCCGTATTGATGAATTATTGTGTAAGAAAGAAGATTTTGCTTTTGAAACAACGTTGGCTACCAAATCTTATGTTCAAACGATTAAAAGAGCGAAGGAATCGGGATGTCAGGTAACTTTATTCATAAATATATTTTTGATTTTTTTTCCAACCTGTAAATTCACTTGTTCCAAAAATCCTCTTAGCCGTTTAACAAAACAACCAAGAGGATTTGAAAATATGAAAAAAGAAAAGAATTTTTAATTTTCGCGTGCAGTACCCACTTGTGATGAATCCAATGATTTTTTATCTTTTTTGGATTTGATTACCTCGGATACAATTTTTTGGTTTTCCTTATCGAAATCGACTTTAATGGTGTCGCCTTCTTTAATGGACGATTTGATAATCATTTCGGCCATTTCGTCTTCCAGGTATTTCTGTATGGCTCTTTTCAACGGACGGGCACCAAATTGAACATCATATCCTTTGGAAGCGATAAACGATTTGGCGTCTTCTGTTAATTCCATTTTGTAGCCCAATGCTTCTATACGTTGATAGAAACCTTTTAATTCCAGGTCGATAATTTTGTAAATGCTTTCTTTGCTGAGTTGATCAAACATGATTACATCATCAATACGATTCAAAAACTCAGGAGCAAAAGCCCTGTTTAGTGCTTTTTGAATAACCGAACGCGAAAAATCTTTATCATCTTCGGGAGTTGCGTTGGTTGAGAAACCTACACCTTTACCGAAATCTTTCAATTGACGTGTACCAATGTTGGATGTCATGATGATGATCGTATTTTTGAAGTCGATGCGGCGTCCTAAACTGTCGGTTAAGCGACCTTCGTCCAATACTTGCAGTAACAGGTTGAATACATCCGGGTGCGCTTTTTCTATCTCATCCAACAATAGAATAGAGTAGGGTTTGCGACGTACTTTTTCGGTTAACTGTCCGCCTTCTTCGTAACCTACGTACCCCGGAGGTGCTCCGATTAAGCGCGAAACACTGAATTTTTCCATGTATTCGCTCATATCAATGCGGATTAAGGCATCTGTGCTATCGAACATCAGTTGCGCCAACTCTTTGGCCAAATGTGTTTTCCCTACACCTGTTGGTCCAAGGAATATAAATGTGCCAATGGGTTTATTAGGATCTTTCAAACCAATGCGGTTACGTTGAATGGCTTTTACCACTTTGTCTACCGCTTCGTCTTGTCCGATGATACGGTTTTTAAGCTCGTCTTTCATTTGAAGCAGCTTGGTGCCTTCAGCCTGTGCTACCCGTTGAATTGGTACACCGGACATCATGGCTACTACTTCTGCTACTTTTTCTTCGTCTACCGTTTGGCGATTTTGTTGCAGTTCTTCTTCCCACTTTGTTTTAGCAGCATTGAGTTCCGCTACATATTTTTTATGGGTATCTCTCAATTCTGCTGCCAATTCGTAGTTTTGACGTTTGATGGCTGCCAGTTTTTCTACTTCGTTATCAGCAATTTTCTGTTCAATATTTTCGATAATTTCCGGCACAACAATGTTGGAGATATGAACACGTGAACCTGCTTCGTCGAGCGCGTCAATAGCTTTATCGGGGAAATTACGGTCGCTGATGTAGCGGTCGGTTAATTTCACACAGGCTTCAAGCGCTTCATCCGTATAGAATACATTATGATGATCTTCGTAGCGCGCTTTGATATTTTTCAAGATTTGCAACGTTTCTTCCGCGGTAGTCGGATTCACCATAATCTTTTGAAAACGGCGTTCCAATGCGCCGTCTTTTTCGATATTCTGACGGTATTCGTCCAAAGTAGTAGCTCCGATACATTGAATTTCTCCCCTGGCCAATGCCGGTTTTAGCATGTTGGCGGCGTCAAGAGAGCCTGCTGCTCCTCCGGCTCCTACAATGGTATGTATTTCATCGATAAAGAGTATTACATCGGGATTTTTGGATAATTCATTCAAAATAGCTTTGATACGTTCTTCAAATTGTCCGCGATATTTGGTACCTGCTACAATCGAAGCCATATCCAATGATATCACACGTTTGTCAAACAAAACCCTGGATACTTTGCGTTGCACAATACGCAAGGCAAGTCCTTCTACAATAGCCGATTTTCCTACACCGGGTTCTCCGATCAGCACGGGATTATTCTTTTTACGGCGGCTCAGGATTTGTGCCAATCGTTCAATTTCTACTTCTCGTCCAACCACAGGATCTAAAATGCCTTCTTGCGCGGCTTTGGTAATATCTGTGCCAAAATTGTCAAGAGTAGGAGTGTCATTGGCAGTTTTCTTATTGCCTTGTGACATATTTTCACTCTGAGATTTCGGACCTTCTCCAAACGGCATCCCGTCTTCCTCTTCATCATCATTGTTAAATGCGGCTCCGGAGCGAATGTCGTTTCTTTCTTCCATATAGTGTTTAATGACATCGTATGTTATGTTTTGTTCATTTAATATTTTGCTGGACAGATTATATTTGTCGCGTAACAAAGCCCGTAACAGATGTTCCGCGTCTGCCGGTTCACTATTGAAAGTACGGGCTTCCAATAACAATAGTTTTAGTACCTTTTCCGTCGTTTTCAGTAAGGGTAGTTCTATGGCAGATACTTGTCCGCTTGTACGAACCAGTGATTCTATGGTTTGTTTTACTTTTATGAGGTCGATGTTTAAAGTAACCAAAAAATCTACGGCGTTGTTTTCGCCATCGCGTAAAATGCCGAGTAACAGATGTTCCGGACCTATGTAATTATTGCCAAGGCGTTCTGCTTCTTCTTTGGCATAGTCTAATATTTCATTCACTTTTTGTGAAAAATTGATATCCATTTTTACACTTCCTTTCTTTGATTTATAGATAAAGTTACAAAAAATGTGCCATATATTTTACATAACAATAATGCGGATAAAAGGTTTTTTAAATACAGGTTTGTAAATGTTTTTTAAGAAATGTCGAAATATGAAATAAGATATTTATTTCATGATATTGATAGATATTGATTGAATATAATTCGACTATTTTTCGCAATGACATAATTAAAATAGATTTTATTTATGTTCATTGCTTAACGAAATACTTGATATTTGCCTCTGACAATTTAATGTCTCAATATCAATAAATATCTATCAATATCTTAATATCAATGAATATCTCAATGTCCGATTTTATTCGTCGTCCAACTTTAAGTCGGACGACGAATATAGAACTTCTCAAATAGAAAACCCAGATTTAAAATTTTTATTGTATC
>JAVBUB010000145.1:0-3260 GCA_031555675.1 Paludibacteraceae bacterium
AAAAGATGACGAAATTATTGAACTGAGAAATAGCGTAAAAAAAGCAACAGCTGTAAAAGTGGAAAACGGTACCCAAACAACAAGCGATCTTGTTCGGGATATTAATGCCGCCAACCTTTCGGTACAAGATAAATCGTTGCACGAAATGCAGTTACTTATTACCATTTATAATTTGAAAACATTACAAAATAACTAAACACTTACATATGAAAAAAATAACATTATTGATTGCTTCTTTAGTACTTATCGCTTCTTGTGGAAACAAAAACGGCGATTACGACGCGTCCGGTACATTTGAAGCTACAGAAATCATTATTTCGTCCGAAGCAAACGGAAAAATACTAATGTTTAATGTTGAAGAAGGGCAACGCTTGCAGGCAGGCGAAAAGGTAGGTTATATAGACAGCTTGCAGCTTTATTTGAAAAAACAACAGCTGGAAGCCAATATCAGAGCTGTAGAAGCACGCCGTCCGGAAGTAAAAAAACAAATAGCAGCCATAGAACAACAAATAGCTACCCAGATCAATGAAAGGCAACGGGTTCAAAATCTTTTGAAAGCCAATGCCGCCAATCAAAAGCAATTAGACGATATCAATGCTTCCATAGAGTTATTGCAGAGGCAACTGGAAGCGCAAAAGTCAACCTTGACCATTACATCATCCGGTATAACACAAGATGCCGCTACCTTGGAAGTACAAGTAGCCCAATTGGAAGACCAATTGAAAAAATGCCAGATTATTAATCCCGTATCCGGAACTGTATTGGTAAAATATGCAGAAGTAAACGAAATAACCATGCAAGGCAAGGCTTTGTATAAAATAGCCGACCTGGATCATATGTTTTTACGCGCTTATATCACTTCCGATCAATTAACAAAGGTAAAACTAGGCCAAACAGTTAAAATTTATGCCGATTATGGCGATGGCAACAAAGAATATGACGGAATTATTTCCTGGATTTCCGATCAGGCGGAGTTTACACCCAAAACCATTCAGACTCGTGATGAACGCGCTAATCTTGTTTACGCAGTAAAAATCAGCGTAAAAAATGATGGTTACTTGAAGATTGGAATGTATGGGGAAGTGAAATTGTAATTAACAATGAACAATTAATAATTAACAATTAAAGTGGATACTAAAAAGAACGGGAAAAACAATATTATAAAAACTAAATCGTATGAATTTGCTTTAAGGGTAATAAAGGCATATAAATATTTAAACAAGGAACAAAAAGAGTTTGTCCTTTCTAAGCAAATGCTGCGAAGTGGTACTGCTATTGGAGCTTTGGTTCGGGAAGCAGAATATATATGGACAATCAAAAGCCGATTTTATTCATAAATTAAGTATAGCTTTAAAAGAAGCCAATGAAACAGAATATTGGCTTATGCTGCTAAAAGATAGCGAATATATTGACGAAAAAAGCTATGAATCAATAATAAAAGATTGTAAAGAAATAATAAAACTATTAATAAGCATTATAAATACTTCAAAATCAAACTAATTGTTAATTATTAATTGTTCATTGTTAATTAATCATGATTACCTGTCAATCCCTATATAAGTCCTACAAAGATGTTCATGCCATAAAAGACATCAGTTTCACTGTAGAAAAAGGCGAAATTTTTGGTTTAATAGGACCCGACGGTGCCGGAAAAACTACTATTTTCCGCATTCTCACTACCCTATTGCTTGCAGACAAAGGCACTGCTACCGTAGATGGTCTTGACGTTGTAAAAGATTACAGGCCGATACGCAACAGAGTTGGTTATATGCCGGGCAGGTTTTCATTATATCAGGATATGACGGTAGATGAAAATCTTAACTTCTTTGCTACCGTTTTTAATACCACTGTCAAAGAAAACTATCATCTCATTAAAGATATATACCAACAAATAGAACCATTCAAAGACCGCATGGCCGGAGCGCTTTCGGGAGGAATGAAACAAAAGCTGGCGTTAAGTTGCGCTCTTATTCATAAACCTGTGGTGCTGTTTCTCGACGAACCTACTACCGGAGTGGACCCAGTTTCCCGGAAAGAATTTTGGGGTATGCTGAAAAGACTGAAAGAACAAGGTATTACCATGCTCGTTTCTACTCCTTATATGGATGAAGCTACTTTGTGTGATAGAATTGCATTGATGAACAATGGCGAAATCTTAAAAATTGAAACTCCGGACAATATAATCAAGCAATTTGGTCAAAAACTATGGGCTGTACGAAGCAATAACATGTATCAGTTACTACATGATTTACGCGAAAATAAATCCATAGCAAGCTGTTTTGCCTTCGGAGATACACATCATATTACATTACGCGCGGAGTTTCAAAAATCATTGGATGAATGGGAAAATGAATTAAGAAGCTATTTGGCCGGAAAAGGGCATCAACAGATAGAAATATATGAAATAGAACCGAATGTGGAAGATTGTTTCATGCAAATTTTAAATAGGTAATGAATAACATCGATACAAATGAATGCGCCATACAGGTCGAAAATTTGGTGAAACGTTTTGGTAACTTTACCGCTGTCGACCATATTTCTTTTGAAGTTGGGAAAGGCGAAATATTTGGTTTCCTGGGTGCCAATGGTGCCGGAAAAACCACTGCCATGCGTATGCTTTGCGGGTTAAGCAAACCGACATCCGGTAAAGGAAAAGTGGCAGGTTTCGACATTGAAAAAGAAACGGAACAGGTCAAAAAAAACATCGGTTATATGAGTCAGAAGTTCTCGCTATACAATGATTTAAAGGTTTGGGAAAACATTCGTCTTTTTGCCGGTATTTATGGACTTTCAGACAAAGAGATAGCCGACAAGACCGATCAATTACTGGAAAAACTGAACTTCGAGAAAGAACGCGATACACTTGTTAGTGAATTACCCTTGGGTTGGAAGCAAAAATTGGCTTTTTCCGTTTCTATTTTTCATGAACCTAAAATTGTTTTTTTAGATGAACCTACAGGAGGGGTAGACCCCGTAACACGCAGGCAATTTTGGGAACAAATATATGAAGCCAGCGACAGGGGAATAACGGTATTCGTTACGACCCACTATATGGATGAAGCGGAATATTGTAACCGGGTTTCCATTATGGTCGACGGGAGAATAGACGCGTTGGACACCCCTCAGAACCTGAAAGCACAATTTAATGCCCAAAACATGGACGGAGTATTTCAACAACTGGCCCGGAAGGCTCAAAGAAGCGACAACTAATTAACAATTAATAATGTACAATTAACAATGAGAAATATATTATTAGTTAT
>JAVBUB010000060.1:0-6485 GCA_031555675.1 Paludibacteraceae bacterium
AACAATTTGAAGCCAATGGCTACAAGGTTACCCACGATTCAGATAATCCCAAAGGAAATATTGTAATCATCAATACTTGTGGATTTATTGGTGATGCCAAAGAAGAAAGCATCAATACCATATTGCAATTTGCCAACCTAAAGCAAAAAGGCAAAATTGAAAAACTGTATGTGATGGGGTGCCTATCCCAACGATATTTGGAAGAATTGGGGCAGGAAATACCGGAAGTAGATAAATTTTACGGTAAGTTCGACTATCAGAATGTGGTACAAGACCTCGGCAAGGCTTACCATCAAGAGCTTCGTTTGGAGCGTACCCTTACTACACCCAATCATTATGCTTACCTGAAAATATCCGAAGGTTGTAGTCGTACCTGTTCCTATTGTGCTATTCCCATTATTACGGGCAAACACAAATCGCGCCCGATGGAAGATATTGTGGAAGAAACCAAGCTATTGGTATCTAAAGGTGTGAAGGAATTTCAACTGATAGCGCAAGACTTGTCCTTTTACGGACAAGATTTATATAAATCGCTGAAGCTGTCGGAATTGATCCAACGACTTTCCGATATTAACGGTGTGGAATGGATTCGCTTGCATTATGCCTATCCTGCTTATTTTCCTTTCGATATATTACCCGTAATGAATGAACGGGAGAATGTCTGCAAATATCTTGATATTGCCTTCCAGCATATCAGCGATAACATGTTGAAGTTGATGCGCCGCAATGTTACCCAAGCACAGACATATGATTTAATAGACCGCATCCGTACCGAAGTACCCGGAATACATTTGCGCACTACCTTAATGACCGGACATCCAGGGGAAACTGAACAGGATTTTGAAGAACTGAAAACTTTTGTGGAAAAAGTGCGTTTTGAAAGAATGGGAGCTTTTGCCTATTCGGACGAAGACGGTACCTATTCGAATTTGAACTATAAGGATAATATCTTGCCGGAAATAAAGCAACAACGCTTGGATGAAATCATGTTGATGCAGCAGGATATTTCGTATGAGAAGAATCAGGAAAAAGTTGGTACAACCATGAAAGTGATGATAGACAGGGAAGAACCCGATTATTTTATAGGCCGTACACAATTCGATTCTCCCGAAGTAGATCCGGAAGTATTGATTGAAAAAAGTAGCGGAAATATTCACATTGGCAGCTTTTATAAAGTTCAGATTACAGGTGCGGAAGAAATAGATTTATTCGGAAAAGTGCTTTAAAATTTGTTTTTATCAGAAAAAGTTATTAAAATAGCAGATCAATATGTATTCCGAAAAGACACAAAGAACACATAGACAGGTGATCTTTGTGTCTTTTTGGTAAAAAAGATAATGAAAAGATGAATAATAAGGAATTGACATCGGAACTGGCCAATCGGTTGGGAAAGACTCAAAAAGAAATAACCCAGCTGATTGAAGCTTCTGTTTCTGTAATGAGAGAAGAGTTTGCAAAAGGCAATGTTATTTCTTTTCAAGGTTTTGGTACTTTCGAGATATCTAAAAAAGAAGAAAGGATTGTGGTAAATCCTTCTTCTCAAAAACGAATGCTGATCCCTCCAAAATTGGTACTGGTTTTTAAACCCGGTACTACCTTTAAAGATAAACTAAAAGAAAAATAATCACTATTATAATGAGTGTTGAAAAATTAAACGTCCACGACCTGATTGCCGGAATTGCAAGGCAAACAGGTGAAACGAAAAAAGATACGGAACTTTTTTTGAGGGATTTTGTTATACTCATTCAAGAAGCATTGCTGAAAGAGGAGCTTGTTAAAATTAAAGGACTTGGAACTTTTAAACTACAATGGAATGAAAGCCGCAAAAGTGTGAATGTAAACACAGGCGAAGACATTGAAATTCCCGGTCATTATAAAGTTGTGTTTACGGCCGAAAACGAATTAAAAGACTTTGTAAATGAACCCTATGCCCACCTTGAAACCGTTATACTTGATGGTAATGAAGAAAATGCTCCGGAAAAGCCTGTTATTGACCCATTGAGGAACTTTTCGGAACAAGCCAAAGAAATAGCTTCTCTTCTGTCAGATTTAAAAACTACGAATAAAAAAGAAGATATTCCGTTTCCATCTGAAGCGGAAAAAGAGAATAATGTTATAGTAGAAACCAAATTTGAAAAGAGTATGGAACACACACAATTTGATTCACCTCAGCGTGAGCTGGAAAAAGATGTACAACGGGCAGAAATGGTAGAGAATGACGTGGTTTTCCCAGAAAACAAAGACGTAAAAGAAGAAACTGAAGAACAAGAACAAAAGCCAAAGAAAAAAAGACGTTTTTGGAAAGTATTATTGATTATATTGCTTTTGCTTGCTATAGGAGGTACTATTAGTTATTTCTTATTTCCCAAGAGTATTTATCGCGATTTTATAGATCAGATGATACTTAAAAGGAATCAGGTTGTTTTGGTTGAAGAGAAAATAATTGTAGAAGAGCCAGTATCAGGGGAATTACAGGATCAATCCCAACTAGTACCGGTTCCGGAAGAAATACAAACAGAGATACCGGTTTCCTTCCGGTTTAACCCATCCAATTATGAAATGGAGCGTGTGGTTGTAGGAGAGGGAGCCCGCTTGGCTTGGTATTCTACCAAGCATTATGGTAGCTACATGTTTTGGCCTTATATTTATATTGCGAATATGGATATTCTGCCTAAACCCGATAATTTGGAAGTAGGAATGACCATAAAAGTACCAAAACTTCCGAAAGAAATGATTGATACCAACAATCCGAAAGCTGTAGAACAAGTTGGGTATGTGCAGGCGCATTTAGATGAATATAAATAATTTAATTCAAATTGATAACATGACACCAAAAGGGAAAAAAAGAATTACTATAAGTATTTTTATTATAGCTCTTCTGCTGGGCGGATTTCTTTATTACAAGTTCTTTTTTGTATTCGGCGAAGGCGTGAAAGCAGGGGACTTGAATCGGTTTGTTTATAAAGGGTATGTGTTTAAAACATACGAAGGACGCATTATCCAAACAGGTTTTACTTCAGTAAGTACTGCCGGCAGCGTACAATCAAACGAATTTGATTTCTCTGTAACCGATAAAATTGTTGCCGATTCTTTGATGCGTTGCAGCGGAAAAACAGTAGAATTACACTACAAAGAATACAAAGGTACTTTACCTTGGCGTGGCGTCAGTAAGTATGTCGTAGACGAAATAGTCTCGGTCAAGAATTAGATTTTTATAGCTATGGAATAAGCAACGGCTTCACGATAAAGGTGAAGCCGTTGGTGTTTATTTTGCAGATTCAGCATTTTTCTGCTTGATTTCATCAATGCTTTTGTTTACCACCTCAATAACCTTATCACACCAATCATCGAAAATTACATCTTCTACCTGGTTTTCTTGATGAGAAAGTATATATTCCACACATTCTTTTACGCCTTGGTCAAAGCGAGTAGTGGCAGTAAAACCGGGAACCATGCGTTTTATTTTAGAGTTGTCAAAAACAACCGTATTGGATTTGTCACCGATTAATCCGCCCAACATATCGAAATAACCGCAAGCGGATAAGAAATCGGAAGAAACATGAATGGCTTTCAATGGTTTATTCAAAGTATTTGCAATACATTCATATACCTGGTTCCAGGTTAACGATTCATCTGATGTTATTTGCACCGCTTCGCCAATGGCATGGATATTCCCCAATAATCCGATAAATCCTTTGGCAAAATCGCGGCTATGTGTTAAAGCCCAGAGTGAAGTGCCATCGCCATGTATAATAACAGGTTTTCCGTCCAATATGCGTTTAATAACCTGCCAGCTCCCTTTTTCGCCATGTACACCTGTAGGAACAGAGCGCTCGTCGTACGTGTGGCTGGGGCGGACAATGGTTACCGGAAATTTTTCGTTGCGGTATAAATGCATTAGATATTCTTCACAGGCTATTTTATTTCTGGAATATTGCCAATAGGGATTGGCCAGCGGCGTGCTTTCCGTAATATGATAATGAGCCAATGGCTTTTGATACGCCGAAGCCGAACTGATAAATACAAACTGGTTTGTTTTGCCTTTAAATAAGCGATAATCGCGCTCCAACTGGTCGGGAGTGAAAGCGATAAAATCGGCAACTACATCAAATTTCAAATCTTTAATCAGGTTTGATACTTGCTGTTCGTTATTAATGTCGGCAATCAATGAAACGGCACCATCGGGTAATACATTGTTTCTATTACCACGGTTAATAAGATATAATTCGTGGTTTTGCGCCAGTAATGCTTTCGAGATAGCTGTGCTGATGGTACCTGTTCCGCCAATAAAAAGGATTTTCATATGTGTTTTTTATTAAAACTTTTGTACATGATTATTTTAACTGTTACTGGATTGACGGCGTGTACCCTTCCATTAAAACAACTATTTTCCCTGTGTTTACAGTTCCGGTTAGTTTATTATCGGCAACCTGAAATGTTCCATAAGCCGCTAAGTCTTTATAAGACCCTGATGGCATCGTAGTGGTTGCATCAAGATTGAGATCCGCATCAGACATATTGATGATGACAACGCCTTTATTGCCGCGTTCAATCATCAGTATTTGATTATTTCCCTGTAGATTGGAGAGTTGTTCATTTTCTCCTGTCATAACATTCCGGAATTTATTGATGGCAACGATTTCCGGATCTTTGTACAAACTACTTCCTGCTGCCCCGATGATGTTATCTCCCCATTGGTTATCACGTCCTCCATTGTTAGACCTTGAGAAGAATAAAGGTGTTCCGTCTTTGCGTGCACCGATAACAGCCCATCCCCATTTAATTTGCTGATCTGTTGTTAAAAGATAAGTGTTGTCGTTGCAGTAATTGTCATGAGATTCTACCCATGTTACCAGTTTATCTACAGGTGCTCCACCGGAGTTATAGTCACTGATCTTTGTGACATTAAAATTCTTAGATCTGGCAGACCCCCTTATTGTTTTTCCGTAGTTTGAAGCTGTTACCGAACCATATTGAGAATAATAGTTCATTTTTAATGACGATTCTCCTTGTAGTGTTTCCAAGTATTGAAACTCGGCATTATTATTGGTAATGGTAGGCCAAAAATTACTTGCATAGGTAATATCTTCCTGTGAAGCCGGTAATTCGATATGTTTGGCTCCATCGTAGCGGAAGCCATCTGCTCCCAACTCCAGACACCGGTTTAGATAATCAAGTAAATATTGTTGCACATTGGTATTCTGTGTATTCCAATCGTATAAGCTAAGTAGTTTATATTGGGTAAGTTGAAGACGGTCGTTCCAACTGCTGATGTCTCCGTAAGTATGAAAAGCTCCTCCTTCTATATCCTTTATTTCCTGGGAAATAGCGCTATAATTACTTGTACAATGATTTAATACAGCGTCAACAATAATTTTTATTCCGTATTGATGAGCTTTTTCGCACATGGCTTTGAATTCTGCTGCTGTTCCCATTTGGTAATTCCCTATTTCGTAGCTAACGGGTTGGTAATGATAATACCATTTGCCATTGCCATATATCTGCATGCCGCCATTTTCACCTACTAATACTTTATTGATGGGTGAAGTTTGTATAGACGTGTATCCGGCATCGGAAATAGATTGCATATTATTTTTAATAGTATTGAAAGACCAGCACCAGGCATGTAGTATGGCTCCGTCTTTGATGGTTGGTGCATGCTTATCGAAAATTTGATCTTGTTTTCCATTTGTCTTCTTTACTTCATCTTTTGAACATGAGATAAAAGAAAATGTGCCAACCAATAATAGTAATGTGAAAAATTTAGCTAACGTTTTCATAATTATTTAAATTTGAAATGGTCGAAATGATATAAAAATAGTTATTTTTTCCTATTTAAACAAATTTGAAGCAGTATGATTTTTACTATATTAAAAATCGTCCGATTTTGGTTTTTAAAAACAATTTTGTTATTAAAAATGATAGGGTAAGAACAAGTATAAATATTATGACCGGAAATTTTAGAGAATATGCTGAAGCAATTGATGTTATTTGTTTCCGGAAAATATTGTTTGTAGAAAAAAGAAACATCAAAATCCAATGATGAAAAATATAAATTCCATAACTGCATTGATTTAAATTTTCAATCCATTGTTGGGGTTTTAAAATATGTTTGTTCAACATTATGTTAACCAAAGAATAGGCTCCCAAAACAAAGAATAGGCACGATATTGTTTTGATCATTTCGAAAAAAGGAGTTTCTGTCAATCCTAAAAGAAAATGATTATCATGAGGACAAAAAAAGTCAATATATAAGCAATTGATTATCCAAAGAGCAAATAGAATAAAAATAGTCTTCAGTTTAAACAGCCATATTAACTTGTCTTTATTTATTAAAACAATATAACCCAACCAAAACCAATGAAAATAAATTAAAAATTTATTGATACAAAAATAATCTAAACCAAAATCAATTACCCATTCTTGATTGGTTTTGACAAAGATGCTGATCGTTCCGAATAAAAGAAAAATAACAGTTTGTAAAA
>JAVBUB010000108.1:0-10527 GCA_031555675.1 Paludibacteraceae bacterium
CCTTTTTTATAGCCTCTAAATAATCCTTTTTCAAAAGTTTTTTTGTATAACTCAATCCCTTTTACATAATAAGGGTAAGAAATTAGACCGATCACAATTCCACAATCCTCAAAATATTCCATAATACTAATTAGATGATAAAAAAAGAAATAACAAAGGTAATATTTATCTTTATTTACAAAATAAAAAAACAAACAATCATACAATTTGTCTTGTATGATTCTTAATAAAATGTTTATTATCATTTATAAGTTGTACAATTCGTTCTCCTCGTTAAGAAAAGAGAAGGAATATAATAAATGTATTATAACGGTCGATCTGACAAGAATTTTCAACTTTTAACTAACGTTAGTTCTAATACTAGAATAAAACAAATTTGATTTTTAAAATACCAATGCTAAAGTAAGTCAAATGTATTTATTTTCGATTTGATACTCAAAAAGCAAAGAACGCTTACACAAAACCTTTACATCACTTATCCATTATATCAATGGAAAACTAATAAAAATATTATAATCTTCATTCATATAAATTGCATATATCCTAAATTTTTTACTAAATTAGTATTTTACACTTGAATTTCATGTTTAGAAATTATTAATCATGGTATATTTAATATCTTATAAGATAATGATTTTCAAGAATATATCAAAATAAATCAATAAATAAATCCACTAATAATCAAGAATTTACTTCAACTTTTGATTCACATAAAATATCAAATAAATCCGTTTACTAAAACATCTTGTTATAGATGTATGTTTTTTCAAAAAAAAAATAATCTACCATGCAAGGTTTTCTTTCTTCACTGCATCTATTATTTAAGGAACAGAAAATATGATTATCGACGAGCAGCAATTAATTGCTGAGTGTAAACAAGGTATATCCAAGGCTCAGGAAAAAATATATCATTTGTACACCCCTAAAATGTTAGGAGTATGCATGCGTTATGTAAATGATATAGAGACTGCTCGCGATTTATTGCAAGAAGGATTTATAAAACTTTTTGATAAAATAGACGATTATTCCGGTACGGGTTCTTTTAAAAATTGGGCTCACAAAATTTTTGTAACAACAGCCCTTGAGTTTCTCCGCAAAAAAGACGTATTGAAATTCGCACTGAATATTGACGATTATTCTGAATCTTTCGAAGATATAAATACTTCTATTGTTGATAAAATTTCAAATGAAGATTTGATGGATTGTATTGCAAAATTACCGGAGGGTTACAGAACAGTTTTCAACCTGTATGCGATAGAAGGTTACTCGCATGCTGAAATAGCAGCCGAGCTTAAGATAACCGAAGGAACTTCGTGGTCACAATATGCGAGAGCTAGAAAAATACTACAAAAAAATATTCAATCTTTATTATAATTATGCAGAATAAATCGACACATAACAATAAAAAGGATTTTTTCGGCGAAAAAATAAAAGAGCGGCTGGAAGATTATGAGTTTCCTGTAGAATATAAAGAATGGGACGGTTGGAATGAGCTTAAACCATTATTGAAACAAAAGAATACAAAAAGAAAGCCGTGGCTTTTAGGTATATCTATTACTACAATTACTGCAATAGCCATATTTAGTGCTTTATATTTGCATTCAAACTCAGACAAAGATACATATCCAACAAAATACATTGAAGAGCAAAACAGCAAAAATATAGTTCAGGAAAAATTGACAAACCCAGAACTTGGCGAGAAAGAACTACAAAAAAACAATGACCTGTTGATTTCTATAATGCAGGAAACAGAGGAAAACAATAAAATAACCCAAGAAGCGAAATCCTCTGAAACAGGGAATAATGACATTAAAACCAAGAATAAAAAGTCTATTACTGAAAATAATTATGAGGAAACCTCAGAAAATACAACCAAAAATATTTCCAAAGTATACGCAGAGCCTTTAAACGCAATAGAACAGAACAGTCAACAAGAAGCATCAATATTGCAAGAGGAGGCAAACGATTCACTAGCTGAAAACAATATCCTTCAAATCGACTCTATAATTGGGAATAAACATGTTACACAAGAAACAGACACTGTATATGTATTAATAGTATCTGTCAAAAAGACTGATGAGTCTACAAACAAAAATGCCTTCAAAAAGAATCGGAATAAAAAACGGAATTTAAACAACAAGCAAAAAAGAAAATAACAAAATCAATAGTTCTATTTAATTTACAAAAAGCTGGGATTTCATCTAACTTATGTTGAAACTTTTCCGGAATATCAAATTCCGTATTATTTTCTCTAATCTACTTTCAATCCCGCTTTTTCTATCTCAATAGCTTCGTAGATATAAGTTCTCAGAATAGGTTTCAGTTCTGTTATTTTATGCACATCCGTGAAACGAACCTGCCGTCCTACGACCGTATTTTCTCCGGTTTTGACAAGGATACCATTGGCATCAGCTAACAAAAAGCCTTTGAAAAACAAAAGCGCACAGTATTCTTTAAAGCTTTGTATTAAAACTATATTTTTGCCATGAAAGGTATAACAAGGCTTACCCCATTTCAATTCTTCCGTCAATCCGCAATCAAGAATAATCATTCTCAATACAGCTATTTCTTCCTGCCACTTGGAAGCTTTCCTTAAGAAGGTATCAACTTTAGGATTCATTCCATTTGTTGCCATAGCACGCAATATTTAGTTTGTTTACTCTGTAACAAAAAGGAAATGTAAAAGTTAATAATGTTTTTATTAAAATAGATTAATTTATCTGGTTAGCAGTTCATTGATCTCATTCATATGCAAATCCAAATGCATAGGATAAGAAATAATCATATCCTTTAATGTCACTTTATTTCCTTCAAAATTAGTCCAGTAATTGAACAATTTTGATTCGTCCACAACATTTATAATCCGAATCATATGCAGGTTATAATATTTCCAAAGCTGAATAAGATTGTTCCAATCCGCATGCTGATAATCCTGAATTGCTATTCAGAGATCGTTGTCTTGCTGGTAATCCGGAAATTCCAGGCATTTATTATATTGTAATCTTATTATTCTCTGGTGATTGTTTGATGCGGAATCAATTAAATGCCCCAGAATCTGTTTAATACTTCTATTCTGCTTGTTTCTCCTTTGTGAGATAGTTTCTTCCGGCAAAGAAAAAAGTATCTCTTCCCATTCTTTAACAACTTCACAAATTCTATCCATACTGTTTTTTAGTTCTGCATCCATATTTTTTAATTTAATTATCCCGTTTAAAAGTAAGCCTTTTTATGGCATTAAAATATAATTCTTTAACCCGGAAAGCTATTATACTGCTCAAAGGAGCTATCAATAAGAAGAGTATAATACTACAACACAATGGCATAAATAATAACGATACTAAAAAACAAATGATGAAAAACAACATAGGAACAACAACTCCCAAACCAAAAGACATGGAAGAATAAAAGCCGCTATCCAGCATATTTCTTGTCAAAAATTTGATCAAAATATAAGGTAACAACATAAAAAGCGACCCCAATAAGAATAGGGGAGAGTAGAGAAGCATCTTAAGATAATCAGAAAATGCTGTTTTTTGCATTAACCGGTATATTTCATCAGCGCTTTTACCGGAAGCATATAGTTTTTGCATTTTCGAGTTGAGAACACTTATATCTTTAATATTATTATTTTCTTCTTCGCAATATTGTTTAGATATATTTTGTTTTGCCAAAAGCCTATTCCAAACAGTATCTTCTAATTGATGCTTTTTCAGGTAATTATTAACATCCAATAAGGTAGCTAAGTAAATAGTATCATAATTATTGTTAGAAGCAACATTCAACATCAGTTTCTCAATGCGGGGCGATAAATCCTCTTTTAAGGCATTATAAGCCTTCGGTTGGTCTTCCGTATATAAATTGTAATAATCGCTCAATTCCATAGGTTTACCGAACTTAATCAACACATTTTGGCCCGAATAGCAAAGGTCATCATATTCTATTCCTACCGGAACTATTTTTACGCCGGGATGATTACCATATTGTTCCTGCGCATGAAATCCAATGCGGAACATTCCTTTTACCAATGGTAACAACCTTCTTTGTTCTATTTGCTGTCCTTCGGGCATCAGGCAAAGTTTATGTCCGCTTTTCAACACTTCAACGGCTTCGGCAAAAGGTGCTTCGTTTTTACCCAGATTACCAAAACCATCGCGCATCCTGAAAACCGGCAAAATCTTAAAGTATCTCATTATTTTAGCTACAACAAAATTGGCAAACATATCGCCACGAGCCATAAATACCACCTGCTGCTTCGGAAGCGAATACAAAATCATCAAAGGATCCATCAACGCATTTTTATGGTTAGGAGCAAAAATAACAGGTCCTTCATGCGGCACATTTTCCTGTCCGCGCACGTAAATTTTGCGATAATAAATCCGCATAAATACAAAAACGATCCTGCTAATCAGCCAGCAACCATAACTATATTCATATATTTTCTTCATTCTCTTTTGCATAATCCTTTTAAACTTTCTAAATTTCCATTATAAACATTAATATCTACACATCCGCTGATACCGTTTACACGGGCTTTATCATTGTGTTGCCAGAAAATCCACCTGCCCTTTGTTTTAATTTGTTTTTTATAATAATGGGCAATCCAAAACGGATATTCCTTAAACTCATCTCCCGATAAATAATCTTTATGAAAACTGTAAGAAGTGTAAATAATGGGCTTCATACCATAATGTTGTTCAATAATTTGCAGCCAGTTTTTAATGCCTTTCCGCATGTTATCATTGCCATAAGGGCTTTCTTCTTCAATATCGAGTACCGGGGGTAGATCGCCACATTTCAATTCTACCAGATTAATATAATTATTGGCTTGCTCGGTAGAATTTACATGAGGTTTGTAATAATGATAGGCGCCGCAAATAATATTATTTTTCCGGGCTTCTTCCATATTATAAGCATAATAACGGTCGGATAAAGTTTTGCCTTCGGTAGCTTTCACAAAAACAAAATCTATTTTCAAAGTATCCGAGCGGGTTTTAGATACTTCTTGCCAATCTATTTTACGCTGATACCGCGAAACATCAATGCCGTGTACATGATAACCTTTAGGTATTTCAACATCAAATTGTTTGCTGTAAGGAGATTTACTGATATGGATCTTCTCCAGGTAAACGCTATATTTGTTATACGCCTTTACAATTTCACGTTTGGCTTCATTGGAATTCAATATGGCAGCAGCACAAATAACAAGAAGAATAAGAATAAACCACGCCAGTTTACTCCTTTTTTTCTTTTTAGTTTGTTTTCGTTTTTGTTGGACCATATTTACAAATAATAGAATTATTGATTAACGGAATTATACTTAATCCATTTTTAATGTTTCAACTTTTCCCAATCTGTTTTGACACTTTTCCAAGTTTGCTTTCCTGATAAGAAGTTTCATATAACATTCATTGTCAAAATTTTGCTCCAAAATGGTTATTTCTTCTTCCTTTATGATGCGCATTACCGCATTCATATGCTCATATTGGAAGGTAACGGAAAAAACAATATCAACGGTTTTTTCTATAATTTTGACATTGGTTATGGCATCGGCAGCAGCATCTTTATAAGCGGTAATCAGTCCGCTGGTTCCCAGTTTTACACCGCCAAAATAACGCACTACTACAATCAATATATCTGTGAGGTCATTTGATAAAATCTGTCCCAAGATAGGTTTTCCTGCTGTTCCCGAAGGCTCGCCGTCATCATTATACCGGAACTCTTCCTTGTCTGCTCCCAAGCGATAAGCATAGCATACATGCCGGGCATCATAATATTCTTTTTTGTACTTTGTCAGCAAATCTTTGATTTCTTCCACCGTACAAACAGGAATAGCAAATGCCAAGAACTTACTGCCTTTTTCTTTGTAAATGCCTTCGGAATAATTTTTTATGGTACGGAAAACGTCAGTCATGATGCAGAATTAATTTACGAAAATACAATATTAGGCAATAAAAAGTGAAAAATAATGCAAAAAATAATGATTGAAAAAATAAAATTTGATTACTTTTGTGCTACAATAAAAAAAGCCAAGACTTCGTAGCTCAGTTGGTAGAGCAACTGACTCTTAATCAGTGGGTCGAGGGTTCGAGCCCCTCCGAGGTCACAAAGGTAAAGCGTTTAAAATGAAAATTTTAGGCGCTTTTTTATTTGTAATTTTGAAAACAACAAACAATACATTAACTTGCACATATTATTATCGGATAAAAAACAGAACAGATATTGTTTAACCTACACACCTTTTCCAATAATGAAAAAACTATTATTGTGTTTTATCTTGTTAATATCAACAGGCCATCTTTTTTCACAAAACAAAATTGTGTGCAACTTCAATCATCTATCGTCAAATTACGGTTCATGGGGGAATATTTCGCTCTCGGTTGTCAATTCTACAGATGGAAGCCTTGGTAAAGCCGGACTTGTATCTGTACCCGCCAATAACGAAGGCGACGGTATCTATTTTGACTTACATAATACCTTTACCAAATCCGATTATACCGGCATAAAACTTAGAGTGAAATCGTCTGATATGGGAACTTTTTCTTTTGTTTTTAAATTAGAAAACACATTAACAGGAATAATAGCTCAGGATTGGACCACATATCCTCAATATAGTGGCAATGGTACATGGCAAGAGGTAATACTTCCGATCGAAGCATTTCAAGACGGACAATATAACCGTTTAACAATAGTTCCTGCCGCCTATGAAAACAAACCTGCATTTTCTTTCTATATAGATGAAATAGCCTTAATTGGTAAAAATATTAATGCCGATAGCCCTGCGGTAACCATTAGCGGTAATAAATTTCTTGCTTATGATAAACCTATCTTTTTCAATGGTATCAATACAGCTTGGCAATGGAATAACGATTATCGACTGGATTTCTTAGGAAGGAATTATAATAACGAATGGTGGCAACAGGAATTTGCCCGTTACGAAGCAAACAAGATAAACCTGGCAAGAATTTGGATACATGGCGGAGGCAATACAAGTCCATCATTAAATGGTAACGGACTGGTAACCGGAGCAACAACTCAATTCTGGAATGATATGGATCAACTGGTTGCATTATCCAAAGAGAAACAAATTTATATCATGCCTACATTTTGGTCTTTCGATATGGTCATTAATAATTACAATGCAACAAGATGGGAGCAGTTCAGGCAAATTATAAATGATGAAAATAAAACAAAATGGTATTGCGAGTATTTCCTCGTTCCATTTGTAGAAAGGTATAATGACGAACCTTATGTAATAGGATATGATATCTGTAATGAGATTGAACATATGTGGCGGGATGCCAATTGTGGAAATTTGTCACGGAATAATGTCATCAGATTTATAGCCATATGCGCTTCGTATATACATAAACACACAGATAAACCTGTTACTACGGGAGCTATGTGGATCATTTGCAACAGTGGTAAATATAAAAGTTGGACCTGGGCAGACGTGTATGCAGGAAATAATTACAGCGAAACATCTCTGCGCACTGTATATGATGATCCGGACGCCTATCTTGATTTCTATTCACCACACTGGTACCAGTGGCAATCATCCGATGCTTATTTTACCAAAACCATAGGAGAATGGATGGATGACGGGTTCAGGCCTGTTGTTATTGGCGAAACACCGGGATGTGATATCAATGAATCCGGCTGGAATATAACTTTAGCCAATGCATATCTTAGAGCCTACCAAAATGGCTATAGTGGAGTATGTGCGTGGAAAAGTCCCTGGGAAAATGACGGATATGGTACTTTTGCCGGTATAGCGCCCGCTACTAATCTTTTTTATCAAAATTATCCGGAACTGGTTTATCCTAACGGCACTATAACAACATCATATTCAGTCGTTAACAATAAAATTATAAATGATATTGAAATATCAATTGTAGATAACTATACACTACAAGTTTTTGTAAATAATAATTATGAAAACGCTATTTTACATGTCACAGACATTACTGGTAAGCTCATATTACCATCTTATAAATTAGAAAAACAACACACAGAAATCAATCTTTCCAATATCAGAAGAAAGCAAATAATAATGGTACAAGTTGTAAGAGGTAATAATTTAGCATCCAAGAAGTTTTTGATAAATTAATCTTCACTTAAAATTTTACGGAATTATACCTTCGGCTTTTATTCTACAAAAAGTTAAAGCAAAAAATTTGTACATTTCATTAAAAATGTGTATTTTTGTTCTATCCCCGCATTAAATATCTCTGTTCATATTACTTCACAGCAGAGATCTATATTTTTATTTTACGTCAATTATTGTATGAATAAAAAACTACTGTTTTTTTTATCATCCTCATTGTCGGCACTAGGCATATACGCACAGCGTTCGCCTAATGTGCTATTGATAGTGGTAGATGATTTAGGTTATGCCGATTTGGCCGCCTACGGAAATCCATCCATCCAAACTCCCAATATAGATAAGTTGGGGGATAGGGGAGTGCGATTCACACATGCCTATGCATCTTCTCCCATATCAGGACCTTCGAGGGCAGCCATTTTAACCGGCCGTTGTCAAAACCGGTTCGGATACGAATTTATGCCATATGACAAGTTTGATGATCATTTTATGAAAGATTTCAAGAAATATTATCTTCCATTCAATAAAAAGCCGGAAGGACTAAAAGCCTTCAGTCCCAACATGCTTGTCAGAAGATCCAAACACAACACAGACCTGCCACAAAGCGAAATTACTATTGCCGAATTATTAAAAGATGCCGGATACGAAACCGGACTTATCGGTAAGTGGAACATATCCGATTCAAAGATTACTCCCGATAAATACGGATATGACTACAGCTATTATTTTTCGGGTGCGCTAACCAGGTATGTGGATGATCCCGTAGATACTTCAAAATATGTTAGTGCAAAAGTTCCATGCGCTTTTTCTGATGTTGCAGCATGGCAGAAAAGAGCCGGTCCTACAGCCATCAGAGAAGGTTCCATAGTAGTAAAAGACACCGGATATCTGACTTTTTCGTTTGCCGAAAAAGCCATTGATTTCATTGAAAAACACAAGGAAAATAAGTTTCTCCTGACGCTTACTTTCAATGCACCTCACGATCCTTTTCAGGCGCCCAAAAGTTACTATGACAAGATAAACGAACCGGATCACCTTAAAAGGGTATATTATGCCATGATTGAAGCATTGGATGATGCTGTAGGCAATGTATGCAACGCTTTGAAAGAAAACGGTTTGTATGACAATACATTAATTATATTCACCAGTGATAACGGAGGAGCGGCTTATACCGGAGCCACCGATAATAATCCTTTACTGGGAGGTAAATGTACGCTTTTTGATGGTGGGTTGCGAGTTCCTTTTTATATCAGGTTTCCTCAAAACATGATGAATGAAAGCGTAGTTTACAATAATCCTATTTCAAACTTGGATATATTTACGACCATTGCATCTGCAACAAATATCTCACTACCCGAAGACCGCATTTACGATGGAGAAAATCTATTGCCTTATCTGAACGGACAATTTTCCGATTTTCCCCATCAGAATTTATTCTGGAGGAATGGATATGTTAAAGCCTGTATCATAGATAATTGGAAATTATATATTGCAAAAAAAGACAAGCAAATCTTCCTATTCGATCTGGCTACAGATCCGCAGGAAAAGAATAACTTAGCCACGGCTCATCCGGATAAAGTAAAAGAAATGCAAAAAATGATCAATGAATGGGAAAAAACACAGACTATTGATCCGTTATGGCCAAGTAGCGGTAATGTGTCTATCATGGTAAATGGTCGTTACTACCATTTTCCTGTTTAATTTTGTTTATATTGTTGTTGTAAATGTAAAGATGTTGCGTGCAACATCTTTACTTGTTTAAATGGAGTAAGGAAAAGAGTAGGGGATTCGCATAATTTTTATGCGAAAAACTTTGGAATAATAATAAATATGTATAATTTTACTTTTATATCACATAAAATTATACAACTATGGAAGATAAATTAATAACAATTGCTATTCATTCGCTTGAAAAGGCTCAGGTTTTAAAAACGATCCTGGAAAACGAAAAAATAAAGGTTTATATTCACAATGTAAACCTGGCTGATCCCGACAGAATATCTGCCGGAGTGAGGGTAAGGATTAAAGATAGTGACCTGACTAAAGCTCTTAAAGTAATTGAGCAGAGCAATTTTTACGAATATGTGGAAAAATTCCCGAATGTTCCCGTAGAAAAAAATAAAATTTTAATTCCTATTGATTTCTCCGATTATTCGCAAAAAGCATGCGAATTCGGTTTCCGCCTGGCACAGATTATGAAAGGTGAAGTAATGCTGTTACACGCTTATTTCAGTCCAATATACGGTTCACTTACATTTGCCGAAATTGCTTATGAAATCAATGAAGCAGACACCTTGAAAAACGTGGTAAAAAAGGTAAAAACCGATATGGAGAAATTCAAACAAGAGTTGGAAGCCAAAATCGAAAGCGGTTTGTTACCTAATGTACCATTTAATTATACACTCACAGAAGGCGTTCCCGAAGAA
>JAVBUB010000016.1:0-4013 GCA_031555675.1 Paludibacteraceae bacterium
AATCATAACCATCTGTAATACCGGTATCATATGGTGTTATTTTAAAAGCCGGTGCAAGTCTTTTAAAATGATGTTCGGATACTTTATTTTCCCATACATAACGCTTGCATTCTTCCGGACGTAGCTCCTTTATTTCCGTACCGGTAATTTCAAGTGTGCGATTGGCAAAAAACAAGAATTGCCGGCTGTGGTCATTATCTGTAAAATCAATATCCAATACTGGTAAATCGTCCATCATCGTAATTTTTGAACGGCTCGAATTAAGTACCAGGTTCCATACTTTTATATCGGTAGTATTTTTGCGGACAAATGAAACAAGAAAAGCCCGGACATCTTTACTGGTAATTTCAGTGACTATGTTTCCGACAACACGGACAAAGGTTTCTTTTTTGGTATCTTTATCCTGAATTTTTCCAAAACCGCTATCAGTTAAGAAATTCAACATATACTCCGTATTGATTTCTAATGTAATAAAACCGTTTTTGTCGGTTCTTGGTTCCCAAAACTGATATGGCCGGGCAATATAAATAAGGCTTTCAAAATCATTTTTACTCTGCCGGAGTTCCAGGTAATCTCGTAAATCTTTGCGTGGGTTTCCGCGCATATCCTTATAGGTTAGCAACCAGGTGGGCAACTTGATGGTGCAAATATCTAAATATTGCATTCCCAGTTCAATACCTTTGCGTCGTCCTGTATCGTCGATATCCGGAATATTATAAATACGTTCCGCGTACTTTGTCATTTCCCGATACGCTTCTCTTTCGAGCTTCGCTGTTTCGGAATTAAACCACACCGGGCAATAGCCGTAAGATTTACAATTTACGGCATCACGTTCTCCGGAACAAATGATAACAACATCAAGTTTTTTTTCTTTATATGGTTTATTTTCATTTTGAGGGTTGCTTTCCCATTCTTTCCGGCGGGGTTCATTATAGTCATGCCAGGCTTTTTTGAATTCAAGCAAACCATTAACATAGTCGCGAGGTTTTGTTCCGTTATAGAAAAACCGGAATGCTTTATCATAGTTAAGTGGTTGGTAAAACTTGTAAAATGGCTCTCCGTTATCTACTTTGCAAACACGCACAAAAATCGGATAATTTTCATTGCTGCTTGTGATGGTGGTCTGCAACTCACCTTTGTTATTCTTTTTTGTTTTTGAGAACCATTTTACGGATTGGTATCCTAACTCCTGCAGGTGGTCGTTTGTAACCTTTGTTCCGAATATCCGTAATTCTTTTTCTGTAAATGTTTCATTACATTCAAAATTAAAATATCCTTCCGGTTCTTCTGTGGTAGGTGGACGTTTGCGCACATCCGGACGATTGAGCGTAGGGGTTAATTTTGTGCCCTCCACACCGTAACGTTCAGCCAGTCGACAAAGAGCTTCCGGAAATGATATGTTTTCCTCCATCATACAGATATCGATAGGAGAACGGGCTTGTGCGTCATCACCAAAGTCTGTAACTTTCCATACATTACCGTATAGTTTCAGGTAAGCTGATGGTGTACGCTCGTTTCGCAAACAGAAGGGCTTTTTTGTATCTATACTATTTTTTGCCTGAGGATAGTAGTATAAGATTACATCTAAACCGGAATTAGTTGCATTGTATATTTGTTCTGTGGTAATAGTCATTCAAATTAATTTCTTCGAGCCAATGGAAATCCTACATTCAAGTTATCTAAGTTATTTTTTTTCTTCAATATACTCAAAATCAAATCTACTTATATAGTGATGGTAGATACTTATTTGTTTCTTTCCTGTTTCCGGATTTATGTAAAAAGAATAAAAGTCATATACTTTATCTAGTATAGCATTTTTTTTATGATAATAAGAATCGCCCTTTCCTGTATAAAATTCTTCATGTAATTTAAACATTTGATAAAGGGCGCCCGCCGGAACTGGTAAAACAACACCTTCTTTTATTTTCTCCCAGTTTAAATCGTTAAATACTTCCGGACGCCTAATAATTTTTACTTTTCTTGCGCCTTCTGAGTATGTAGGAGGGCTACTGTAATTTCCATATTTTTCGGGATATGCCATTGGTAGAGCTAACATAGTAGTTTGTTTTTAGATTTATGCAGATTTGGTATATCAATTAGTTGCTTTCGGTGGAACACCCTCACAAATTCTAAATGTAGTAAATACAAAAGTTATAGGGTCAACAATTAGATATCCTCCAATTATGACTTTATCTTTAAAATATTCTTGAAGCATTTCTATCACTTGAAGCCGGATAAATTGACGTTTATCAATATTGAATATATTTTTGTTTTCATATGAAGCAAATTCACCGTTTTCGCTAATTTGAAACAATAACTTTAAATCGGATGAAATTTGATCAATTCCTATTTTATTTTTCATTAGTCTACGCTTTAAATTCTATATCTATCCAATAATTCGGTTATATCTTTTTTAAAATCTTCTAATTCAACTTTCGATATCCAAATTAGATTTTCTCCATTGCAGTTGATTTTTGTATCATGATCGTCATTATCAACTGGAACTTCTGCTGTTATATGCACTTTATTATTGCTGTATATTGTCTTTGTTATTCTCATAAGATCTATAAATTAATCTTTCTCCAATAATGTATGGTTCCTAAAAGATATTTAGTGCTACTTACCCATATTCCATCAATAGTATATCCAATAGAATACGAATCATATTCTGTTTTTATTAGTACCACCAATCCGTCTTCTGGCATTTCTTCTTCAACGCTTGTCCATTTTTGAGCAAACTTAACACCCTCCGTAAATCCTATTTTTAATAAACTTTCTCCGGGTTCGCTATATATTCCGTCATTATTATTATTAAATTTTTGCACATAATATAATCCACACCACACCAATGCAATAAACGCATAAAGCGAAGTCATATATTGAGCCATCACTAAGTAAAGAATCACTGATAAAAGGCATGATAGCACACCTATTGCTATAATTAATTTTTCTTTTTTCATAAGGGGGCTATTCTAATTTTTTGAATCATCTTTAGGAAAATCTCCATATTCATCAGAACCTACCAAAGGAGATAAAGCTCCATACATTTTTACTACATTTTCAGGATTCAATAAATATTGATAAGCAAGGCTGCAAGCACAACCAAATGTATTGCCGCTGTGCTGATCTGATAACCCTGCTACTTGTTTCCTTTGTTCTTTGTATGGTTTTTTATGAAATAATTGAACTTCTTCTGCTGTTTTGCAAGCATTAGCAATAACAACAGCCTGTTCACAGCAAAACAATTCATAACTTTCATAATCAATTCTAAATCGTTTATTATTGTTCCTAAATCTATCTATTCTTTGTTTAAAAAAATCAGGTAGATTGTTGTATTGTCCATCCATTTTATGGACATTTTCTGCAAATTCTTTTTGCTTTTTTTCTTCATTTTCTTTCAACCATTTCTGCCTATCTTCTTCAAGCTGTTCATCTGTTTTATAAAAAAGAGGGTTCCCATTTAAATCAATGCCACGAATGGATGAGAAATCCTTAATATAAAGAGCAACAGTATCGCCTGCTTTAGGTATTACTCCATACTTTTTATAGATTACAAATCCAATTCCTTGTGTTGTTGAGATACTAAAACAATCATCATGTTCTGTAACTTCTTTAATGATATAATTTTCTTTTTCCATAATTTGATTCTTTACGACTTGGTCTATTAGTTAATTATTTTCTTCGGGTTCTTCTAAGCAGAAATTATCAATATCATCCCATTCAGTATGTGTTGGTGTCCAGTTTATACAATATCCGTTAAAATCTTCTTTTATATTGCTATTACAGTCGTGCTCTGATAATCCACAATTCCAGCAATACCTATCATTTATCATTGTGCTTTTTGTACTCATTTGGCCTATAAATTAATTTTAATCGCTAATAATCTAAAAAAAGTTCTTACACTCATTGGATATAAAGGCATTACCTTATGCTTATATACCCAAAGTTTACACCTATCCTGTCGTCCGGGTTCATAGTTCTCTTTAACTATTTGTTGGATGATTCTTGCTTTT
>JAVBUB010000078.1:0-9611 GCA_031555675.1 Paludibacteraceae bacterium
CGATTATGATTGGTCTTATCGCCAAGCCCAGACTATTCGCCAAGAACTTATCCGGAAATTTGAAGGAGAAATTAAGGCCATTCAATTTTTAGAACAAAATCTGGATAATTCGTCATTCAGGAAACAAGCTATTGAAATGGCAATCACTGCAAAAGATTACAGTAAAGCCAAACAACTTGCCGAAAATGGTGTCATACAAGATGAAAAGAAATTGCCCGGATTAGCCAATGATTGGCGCAAAGCTCTGTTAAATATTGCTATACTGGAAAAAGATAAAAAGAAAATAATTGAACTCGCACGTTATCTTTTCATTCATTCAAATCAAGAAAAGGAGCCGTTTTACCTGCTTATGAAAAAGCATGTAACAAACTGGGCAGATTTTCTGGAAGTACTATTGAAAGATTTAAAACGAGATTATTATCTAAAGCCGCAAGTGTACATTTGGGAAAAATCATGGGATAAACTATTGCTGTTTGTACAATCAAATGCATCACTTCATACTATTGAAAGCTACGAAAAATATTTATTCCCAAATTATACCCTGGAACTTATAATACTATATCAATCAGCAATTTTGGAATACATGAAGCATAATATAAGTCGAAGCCATTACCAAGAAATTTGCCGCTATTTAAGACGAATGATCAAGTTAGGCGGAAGAAACGAAGTGGAAGAAACAATAGCTACATTAAAAAATCTCTATCCTAAACGGCGAGCGTTGATGGAAGAGTTGCAACAAGTTTAAAATTATAATTATGTCCAAGAATTTCTCTTACACAGATGCGCAAATACAAAAAATAGCCGAATCTCTTGACATGGGTAATAGTGTGTGTTATGTAAACACAAGAGACGCACGAAACAGAACTTGTTCCCAACTGAGAAATGCTGTCTCATTGCGGTATTTGGTGGGATGGCAAAAAAATTGAGTTTAATGAAAAACTCATACAGCCGACTGGGAAAAGAAGAATATGAAATGATTAAACCACAATTAGAAAAAGTTAACTCATGGGAAAACTTTATTGTGATAGAAAAACCAGATTCTCACACAGCATCTTGTTTTGTGGAAAGGTTTGTAGAACATATTCCTAAAGGCCCATTGCAAAAACAATTTGAACAAGCATTAAACCGCCGCCATCTATTCCGTGAGTTTAATTGCATAATACACAATAGCGAGTATCGTGAAAAATGGTTCAATTTCAAGCAAAAAGAATTGGAAAATTATGTCAGAGAAAAATTACAAATATTTGATGATGAGGATTTTTCATACCATAATAAATCATTTTTTGTTTGGTTGACGATCGTAGGAACATTGCGCACAACATATTTACATTCAGTCTATTTGGACACAAAACTTAACAAGTCACTTTTATCAATTAATTGTTGTTCTCCGGTTATCATATTTTTCAAAGTCAACTTATTTTCATTCATTTCGTTCTCCCCTACTATAACCACATAAGGTACTTTTTTATTATCAGCATAACCCATTTGCTGTTTGAGTTTAGCAGCTTCCGGATAAATTTCGGTACTTATACCGTTTGCTCTTAGTTGCTGAAGCAAAGGCAAACAATATCCGGTTTCGTTTTCTCCGAAATTAACAAAAAGAACTTGTGTGGAACAGGCTGCATCTTCGGGATAAAGTTCTAATTGATTCAGTACATCATAAATACGATCGGCTCCAAAAGAGATACCAACACCCGAAACATCAGGCATTCCAAATACTCCGGTCAGGTTGTCATAGCGTCCGCCACCGGTAATGCTACCAATTTCCACATCCAAAGCTTTTACTTCGAAAATGGCTCCGGTATAGTAGTTTAATCCACGCGCCAATGTAAGATCCAATTCTACAGTTGTAGAGATATTTAATTGCTTGATATATTTAAAAATAAACGAAAGCTCTTCGATTCCTTTTAATCCGGTTTGGGAAGTCGACAGGATTTCTTTCAGGGCTTCAAGCTTTTCGTTATTATTACCTTTTAACTGCATTATGGGTTGCAATGTTTCAATGGCAGCCACAGCAATGCCTTTGGAAGCAAGCTCTTCATTTACCTTTTCCAAACCGATTTTTTCAAATTTATCGATAGCAACAGTAATGTCTGTTATTTTATCAGGTTCTCCAATTACTTCGGCTATTCCCGACAGTATTTTACGGTTGTTGATTTTAATGCAAACATTAATTTTCAAACGGCGAAAAACCTCATCGATAATTTGCACCAATTCTACCTCATTAAGCAGTGAATCGCTGCCAACTACATCTGCATCGCATTGATAGAACTCGCGGTAACGTCCTTTTTGAGGTCTGTCGGCACGCCAAACAGGCTGAATCTGGTATCTTTTGAATGGAAAGGAAATTTTATCACGGTGCATTACCACGAAGCGTGCAAATGGAACGGTTAAATCGTAACGAAGTCCTTTTTCGCACATTTTTGTGGTTAATTTACCTAATAGTTTTTGTTCTACTTCCTGCAATGAAACATCCGAAAGGAAATCGCCGGAATTCAATACTTTAAAAAGTAGTTTATCTCCTTCTTCTCCATATTTTCCCATCAGGGTAGACAAATTTTCCATAGCTGGAGTTTCGATTTGCTGGAAGCCATATAAACGATAAACTTCTTTAACGGTATTGAAAATGTAATTCCGTTTTGCCATTTCTTCAGCCGAAAAATCACGAGTTCCTTTGGGTATGGAAGGTTTTTGCATGGTTATTGTTTTATGTACAATCAACAAAATTTGATATAAATCAAGTTACGCTTTATTTATGCAGAACGCAAAGACACAAAACCACGAAAGCGCAAAGAATAAAAAAACTTAGCGTATTTGAGTTTAATATAAAAACGAAGTTTTTCAAATTTGTGTTACTTGCATTTTTTATTGAGATGCAAAGATAAATGTTTTACAGGTAGATTCAAAAAGAAAAATATCTATTGCCTTGAAAGATTTTATTATAAACTTAAAATTTAGACCTTTATTAAGTTATACGTTTTACGTTCTAAGTTTTACGTAGCTGATTATATCAAAAACGTATAACGTAAAACGTACTACTTAAAACTTAACCTTTAGACCTATTCTATTACAAAAATAATAGTTTCATTAACTGGTCCCCAATTGTAAACAAATTCGGCATGAGAAGTCGCATTCCGCACACACATGTGGGATCTGGGAGTAGTACCGAGACTTGGACTGTATTCTTTTTCTTTTTTATCTATTCCATTTACCGGAATGCCATGTACATAACCTCCACCGGAAAAACGATTGGCATAAGGAGCATAACCGGCTATATCGGTGGTACCATCATCGTAATAAAACATTTTGCGCTTCTTTTCCTGAAGAATAAAAATACCCAGTGGAGTTGGCTGCTGGTAAGGTGGATTATATCTGCCGGTGGTAGCGGGGTTCATACTTCTGACAAGCCAAGCGGTATCGTTCCGCTCTATAGTGGCAATGTTTTGATTGGCACGGTCTACAAATACAATTTTTTTCAACACAACAGTATCGGCTATTGTTTTTACATATTTCGTCGGCACAAGCCATTCTCCTTCAAAATAGATGGTTTCTATTTTTGTAAAACGCCCTATGGAATCTTGTACTTTTACCCAAAAACCATCCATTCCGTAACGTTCAGGGGTAATGGTATCGTTTACCGAATACAAGGGTACGGATTGATATCGTTGAATACCCAACGTGTCGACCACACGATTATATTCATCTTTGTGGTAGTTTTTTACCAAAGGCGCCTGTCCATTTAAATTTTTTAGGTTTTGAAGAATGCCCCAACGAGAAGGGTTCAAATGTATGGAATCGATCAACCGTAATCCTTTTCGTATTTTAGTCCACTGAAATACTCGAAAGGTATCTTTGTAAGGAATGGTATCTTTGAGGGTATATTTATCGTAAAGAAGTTCTTTTTCGAGGATGAATTTGCGTTCGGGCACTTTTTTTTCTTCTACTATTGGTTTTACTACATGTTGCAAAGAATCTTGCTTTTTTTCTGTATTTTCACGAGAAGTTTTCCGAAGACAAGAACTTAAAATAATAGTACAACAGATAACAAAAAATAATATTTTATTATTTGACTTATAAGTCTTAAAGTATATTTGTTTTGGTAATTTGGCCATATTTTAGAATACAAAAGTGAGTCTGTTTTATGATGTAACTATTGTATTCTTAAACGTTTTCAACAAAATATTGTTCTGTCTTTTCTGAAAGGGAGCAATTATAAAAATATTTTCACTTTATCTCTCTGATAAAGATAATGGTTTCCTCTAATGTTTGAGGGTCTATCACTATAATCCTGGTTACATTTACATTGTCTTTCAGCATGGGTAATTCTTTGGTAAGCCAAACGCTTTGGGGTCTGACTTGCTCGCCAATTACCGCCCAAACCACGCCGGATGCCTGTTTTGTATATTCCATTGAAGCCTTAATCCATGCATTAGGATTTTCTGACCAATCGGGCATCATTACTCCATTTGCAGCTAATACATTTTCGAGTGTTTGCCCTCCCCTCACTTTGGCTATTTCATAAGTTATCTCAGGCCCTCCTATTCCATTGGTTCTTCCTGACCAGAAAAATGCCTGGCTGGCATTTGTTTTTGTATAAAGGGAAAAATCGGTAGTATCATTGACAACAATAAAATGTGTAACTGCAGAATCAACAGAAACAATTTCCTGTTGTTGCAGCAATGCTCCTGTATTGACATTTTCTTGAGCCTGCGATATATGGTTAATAAAAAATACTAGAAGCAATAAAATATTGCTTGCTTTTAGTCTATGGTTTAGCATTTTCTTTTATAATACGGAATAATTATGTACGAGATAAAATTAAACAAATTTATTATAAATTAATGATGATGTACTTATTTATACTAAATATATTTTGTCCACAAATAACACAAAGAACATGAACTAAAAGAAAATATACATTGATAATCAATGCATATTTTCTTTTTGAATCATTTTTTTACTTATGATACATTTGAAACTGAAAAAGAGAACTGAAAATTCACTTATGTTTTTTGTATTCCATAAAAATAATTTGATAATATAAATATCATGACTATTCACTTTAAAAAGAAATAATTTAACATTTATTTTACACGAAAAACCATTCGGAAGCCTAGGAATATTCAGAAAAATAAATTTATTTAGATTTGTTCTAAATAAATAAATTTAACATTTATTAACATTTTTATAATTTGCTTTAAAATAAACGATTCTATATTTTTTTATAAATGATTACTAAAAACAGTTGCATTGACTTTAAGTATTTAGGAAACAGTCCATTCAAAACTATAAAATTTAAAACGCTTTGATTATCAGTAAATTATAACTATCTGATAATAAGATAAAAACTTATTATCCAAATAAGCAAAAATAAAATGCCTTTTTTTTTCTAAAATATTAATAGATTTTTGTAGAACGAAAAGTAAGAAAAAAATAAATTTTGTAACGATGTTGGGTGGAGATCATGTAGAATTGTGGAAAAAAAGCCTTGCAATTATCAAGGATAACATTGGGGAAACAACGTTTAATACGTGGTTTGCTCCTATTGTTCCTATGAAATATGAAAACAAGGAATTCACGATTCAGGTTCCCAGTCAGTTCTTTTACGAAATTATTGAAAATCAGTTTATTGATTTACTTCGTATGACTTTATACCGTGTTGTAGGCGAAGGTACCAGACTAATGTATAGTGTTATGGTAGATACCAGCACCAACACGGGAGTTACTTATCCGGGAAAAGAATCATCTCCCAAAAGTAATAAAATTACCGAAGAAATTACTACTCCATTTCAAAGAAAAACAATACAAGATATAGATCCGAATTTAAATTCAAACTATACCTTTGATAATTTTATTGAAGGATCTACCAATAAATTAGCCAGAACAGCAGGTATCAGCATTGCCGAAAATCCTGGAAAAACAATCTTTAATCCGTTATTTTTACACGGAGACTCTGGTGTTGGAAAAACACATCTGGCACATGCCATAGGAGCATTGGCTAAAAAGAATTTTCCCGAAAAGAAAGTTCTATATGTATCGGCAAACCTGTTTCAGCAACAATATACTACAGCGTCTTGCAACAATGACAGAAATAGTTTCCTCAATTTTTATCAGCAAATTGACGTACTTATCATAGATGATATACACGAATTTGCATCTAAAACAGGAACTCAGGATGCCGTTTTTCATATTTTTAACTACCTCCACCAAGCCGGAAAACAATTGGTATTGACATCAGACCGTTCTCCTATTTTGTTACAAGGCTTCGAAAACAGATTATTGTCACGTTTCAGATGGGGATTGGCCGCCGAAATAGAAAAGCCGGATTACGATCTCAGAAAATCCATATTAACTAAAAAAATAGTTAATGACGGATTGAATATTCCTGCCGATGTAGTTGATTACATTGCCGAGAACGTAAAAGAAAACAGAGATCTCGAAGGCGTTATTATTTCTTTATTGGCACATTCCATGCTTACACATAAAGAAATAGACATGGAACTGGCAGAAAATGTAGTGGCCAAGCTTGTTAATATTACTCCTAAAACCATCACGGTAGAAGGTATCCGTAATTTGGTTTGCGACTATTTTAACCTGCCGGTTGATTCGGTTATGGGCAAAGAAAGGAAGCACGAACTGGTACAAGCACGCCAAATAGCCATGTATCTTTCCAAGCAACATACCAAACAATCCCTTAGCAATATCGGATTGAACATTGGAAAAAGAGACCATGCCACTGTGTTACACGCCTGCAAAGTAGTTGCCGACCAAATCGAAATCGACAAATCGTTCCGGATAACAGTAAAAGAAATAGAAAACAAGTTAAAGAAATAAACTTAACATTTTAATAATCAGAAAAGTATTCCTCACAAGAATACTTTTTTTGTTTTATATCATACAAGTTTTTAGTTTTGAATAACAATTTGCTATTTTTGTATATCTAAAAATTAAAAACATGGATGTAAGAATAGAAAACAGTTGGAAAGAACAACTGAAAGATGAATTTGAAAAACCATATTTCGAAAAAGTAGTGAGCTTTGTTAAACAAGAATATGCAACAACTACTGTATATCCTCCTGCAAAATTAATTTTTAATGCATTCGACCAATGTCCTTTCGATCAGGTAAAAGTAGTAATACTGGGGCAAGATCCCTATCACGGCCCGGGACAAGCCAATGGCATGTGCTTTTCGGTTAATGACGGTATCCCTTTTCCTCCTTCTTTGGTTAATATATTCAAAGAAATACAAAGCGAATTAGGTATTCCTATTCCCACTTCAGGCAATTTGGAACGCTGGGCAAAGCAAGGTGTTTTCTTACTTAACGCTATTCTTACCGTACAAGCTCATCAGGCAGCTTCACATCAAAACAAAGGCTGGGAAACATTTACAGATGCTGTTATACGCATCTTATCAGAGAAAAAAGAAAATCTTGTTTTTATACTTTGGGGTTCTTATGCTCAAAAGAAAGGAGAAGTAATCGACCCCTCCAGGCACAAAATATTAAAAGCGGTTCATCCTTCACCTTTGTCTGCACACAGAGGTTTTTTCGGATGTGACCATTTCAAATTGGCTAATGAATACCTACAAGAAAAAGGCATCAAACCCATTGAGTGGTAATTTATTTTTAGCCGGTTGGTAGAGTTGCAATGCTTTGCGGCTTATAGATAAACATAGATAAAATGCTTCGCGATAAAAACAGATAAATAAAACGTATTACGTAAAACTTATAACTATCTATATTAAAACATTTTCATATTCTGATTAAACTATTCCATATTTCTATTGTCAAAGATATAAATGTAAAATTTTAGTTTTGAAATCATAAAAATAAAATGCCATGAGAAACTTAGCAAAAACAATAATTACAGCAATTATCATATTGATGTGTTACAGTTGCGGCACAACCACTCATGTGGTGTATACCGAGCCCGCTCCTCCCCCACCTGCTACTACTGTTATTATAACCACAGTACCTATTGCCCCTACGGCAGTAGTAATAACAACCGGCCCCGGAAGTATTCACCAACCCGGTTCCAGATATATATGGGTAGACGGTTTTTGGCAATGGGATCCTTATGCCAGAGTTTATGTCTGGACAGATGGCTATGGGATAAGAACGCCTTAGAATAATGCAGTGTGGATGCCCGGTTATTGGGATTATAGAGGTTCAAGCATAGGATATGTATGGGTAAATCCGGGTTGGGCACCTAAAGGATATACTGTTAACTATGGGTATTACGAAAACCGTTATGATTATTATGGACGGCAAGTGTACTATGCCCGTCCAGCACAAAAGCCGGCACATGGTTACGCATATTCTTACGATCATCGTCCTCAATATACCGAAAGATCTTATAGCAGTAGCCCTGTTCAAAACAACACACGTGCCGCAGGAGCGACAACAAGACAACAAGACAATACTAGGAATGCGGTTCCTGCCGATTCGCGAAATACAACACCGACAAATAATTCGACACGAAGTAATAGTACTAATCGCCAAGCTACTCCAAGCAATATCAGTACACGTAACGCTTCGGAAGGTACTCAACGTCAAAATGCAGCACCTCAGACACAGTCTACCCGTAATGCGCCCGGCACGACACGAAATGATGAAACTAATAACAACTCAAGAAGCAATGCTGTACAACAAACACCAACAGAGTCAACACGTACAACACAAGGAACTTCTACAACGACCCGTAGTACAAACGCTAATGTAAATAATTCGAATCAAAAAAGTAACGCTACACCAACAGAGTCGACACGTACATCATCTGGCACTACCACCCGAAGTGCGACTCCAAGCAACAATAATACAAGAAGTTCTTCCGGCAATACTGAGTCTACCAGAAGCTCATCGTCCGGAAGCTCTTCTACAACCCGCAGCGCTCCAAGCAGTAGCACACAGAATTCTTCTGGAAGTTCTACAAGAAGTTCATCATCCAGTAGTGGCAGTAATAGTGGATCAAGCAACAGTTCTACAAGAGGAAGCTCCAGCAGTGGAGGTAGCAGACGATAAACTTTAATTTATATATGATATAAGAAAATCCAGAACACCCTTTAATAAAAGAATTTTGGATTTTTTTATTTAATGGAATTTATAAAACTAATTTTCAGTTGATTTGTTGTTATTGATAAAAGCATCAGAAATGAAAAACAAAAGCGAAAAAAAGATAAAAATACTACCAAATGGACCTTACCAAATAACTGGAAATGTTCCCTTAAACAGATTACGTTTTATTTGCGATGAAAAAGGAGCTTCACTTGGGTATGAACCAATGGGAGAATATCCTGTGCAGGAAACCTATCATTTATGCCGTTGTGGCAATTCAAAAAGTAAACCTTTTTGTGATGGAGCGCACATAACATGTGGATTTGATGGTAAAGAAACGGCTTCGCATAAGCCATACGAAGAATTGGCAGAACGTATCGAGGGAGTTTTTATTGATGTACTCGACGCAGAATGCTACTGTGCCGTAGCGCGTTTTTGCGATACTTTCGGAAGTACTTGGAATCTCACTACAGAAAGTATGACACCAAGAGCCAAAGACATTATTATTCAGCAATGTAATGATTGTCCCAGCGGCAGATTAACCGCGATTACCAAAAA
>JAVBUB010000127.1:0-4748 GCA_031555675.1 Paludibacteraceae bacterium
TATTCCTGTTCCGTTTGCCCTGGAGTAGGAACAAAAATGGCACTCAGGTTTAAGGTAACAAGATCCATAACGGTAGAATATCCCGAACGGCATATGATGGTAGGCGTTTCCAGCATATATTGCTTTATTTCTTCAGACGATAAATGAGAAACAACTGTTACCCTGTTCTCCTTTCGTATCTTTTGCTCATTTTCCGGTAATCCCTGAATAATGAGTGAATCAATATCCTTCTTAGCTAACTCTTCTACCAATATATTTTCGAATAAAGTACGTTGAGGTTCCAAACCGGAAAGAACGGCTAAAACCTTGTATGGTTCTTTATTGACGGGGTAACTTGAAGTCATCCCAAAACGAGATAAGATACCAATGAATTTCGCATTTTCCGGTAATGGATATTTATGTGTTAAATCTCCCGCAAAACCGCCATCTTCGAATTTATCCGGAATTAGGCATATACTATATTTTTGAATAAAAAAGCGATGCATTCTCCATGCAACCGGTTCTAGCCATTTCAAATGTTTAGGCATTTTAACCATTAGTTGATGAGTCATATAGATAGAACGGATTTTTTTGTTCCAAAGGCCAAACCGGTTATCCGAAAGAACACCATCTATTCCGTAATCGGTTATTATTTTTTTTAACTGCTGATGTTCTTTGTAAATCCCCCGGATAATCGACGGCAAAGAAATAACCATTGCAAGAACTTGCGATTTGCCTTTTTTGTATCTGACTTTATAAGATGGGAAATGAATAAATGAAAGCTGAGGGAATTCGCTTTTCAGAAGTTCTAAAGGAAAGCCGTCGGAAGCAATAATGACTTGCTTACCTTGTTGCAACAAATGGCGGATAATCGGCACACACCGGGAAGCATGTCCCAATCCCCAGTTAAGAGGACAAACCAATATTTTTGCTGCATTCTCCATTATTTATATTGTTTTTCACAAAGTAAATAAAAGATTTTGTATTATTTGTGCTAAGAAGAAACTAACCGGATACACTTACATCGAATCCCATTTCTTTTACCTTTTCTGCAATAACATTTAGTTCTTCTACAGATACCTTTTGCAGCATTTTTTCCGGCGTTGGGCGGTCAATAGTATAAATCATTACTTGCTTGGGCTTAATTTCGGTTAATGCCTTTAGCCAAGCATCCACTTCTTCTTTTGTGGTATTATCTAGAGGTTTTCCATGACATTCTCCGCGAACAAATAACGTTTGAATAATTAAATTGCCGTTGAATCTTTTCAGGTTTTCAATCAGATTTTCAACGGAAAAATGGGGAGAGTTGGGCTGATCGAGCAACTTAACCGTATTGGCGATGGCAGAGTCCAGCTTTAAAATGTTATTATCAACCCTGTTCAATGCCCTGAAAACAGAATCCTTATGAATTTCAGACGAATTGGATAATACGCTGATTTTTACATTCGGAAAGTACTTGTTTCTTAAAAAGATCGTATCGCCTATAATCGCTTCAAAATCTTTATGTAAAGTAGGCTCTCCGTTTCCGGCAAAAGTGATCACATCCAGTTTCTCGCCTTTCTCTTTCATGGAAGAAAGAGTCTTCTCTAATTCTTCCCGTACTTCTTCGCGGGTAGGAATATGAATGTTTTTCTTCACAACATTATATCCGCATTCGCAATAAATACAATCGAAAGAACACAGCTTGCCATCGGCCGGAAGCAGGTTAATGCCCAGCGAAACACCCAGCCTGCGGCTTTTAACGGGACCAAATATAACGGAGTTGAATAACATAGTTGATTCAATATTTAATATTTAAGATTCAATATTGCAGGCAATTCTTTGAATATTGAATCTTAAATTTTATTTACACATTAAACCTAAAATGCATAATATCGCCATCCTGTACAATGTATTCTTTTCCTTCTACATTGAGTTTTCCGGCTTCTTTTACAGCATTTTCGGATCCATATTTAATGAAATCTTCGTATTTGATTACTTCTGCGCGGATAAAACCTTTTTCAAAATCGGTATGGATAACGCCGGCGCATTGTGGCGCTTTACTTCCTTTGGGATACGTCCAGGCACGAACCTCCTGTACACCACAGGTAAAATATGTTTCCAGTTCCAGCAAGCTATAGGCTGATTGAATAAGACGTGCTACGCCCGATTCTGATAATCCTATTTCTTCTAGGAACAATTGACGTTCTTCATAAGTTTCCAATTCGGCAATATCAGACTCAATAGCGGCAGCAACAATTAAAATTTGCGCGTTCTCATCTTTGATGGCTTCACGTACCGCGTCTACATAGCTATTTCCTTTTACTGCCGATTTTTCATCTACATTACATACATATAATACAGGCTTATCTGTCAGCAGGTAAAGATCTTTTACCAATTTTTTTGCTTCTTTATCCAATTGTATTGTTCTGGCCGATTTCCCTTGTAATAAAGCATCACGGTATTGTACCAGAATGTCATAAACAGCTTTAGCCGCTTTATCTCCACCTGTTTGTGCTTGCTTTTGTACACGACTGATACGTCCTTCTACGGTTTCGAGGTCTTTCAGCTGTAATTCGGTATCTATAATTTCTTTGTCGCGAACCGGATTCACAGAACCATCCACATGCACCACATTCGGATCTTCAAAGCAACGTAATACGTGCAAAATGGCATCCGTTTCGCGGATATTAGCCAGGAACTTATTACCTAAACCTTCGCCTTTGCTTGCTCCTTTTACCAATCCGGCGATATCAACTATTTCTACTGTAGTAGGAACAATCCGTTGCGGATGAACAAGTTCCGATAGTTTATTTAACCTTTCGTCCGGTACCGTAATAACACCCACATTCGGTTCTATGGTACAGAAAGGGAAATTGGCCGACTGAGCCTTTGCATTCGATAAACAGTTAAAAAGAGTGGATTTCCCGACATTGGGTAGTCCTACAATTCCGCATTGTAATGCCATAGTATAAAGCCCCCTAAATCCCCCTCAAGAGGACTTTAAGCCGGGTGGCATCGGCTTTTATGGTTTAGTATATTTTATTTAGTCCATTCTTAAATCCCCTTGAGGGGAATTTAGGAGGCTAAAAAGATTTAAATCCTATAATTTCTCTTACTTCCTTAATGGTTTTGCTAGCACTCTCGTGAGCTTTTTCTGCACCTATATTGGCTACCTTTTTAAGATATGCACTATCGGCCGAAATTTCTTTTATTCTTTCTGTAAAAGGAGATACAAATTTAATCATATCTTCTGCTAATTGTTTTTTCATATCGCCATAGCGAATTTGGCAAGAATTATACAGGTCGTCAAAATATTTTACCGTATCTTCTGTAGAAACAGCTTTCATCAAAGAGAATAAATTTTCGATCTCTTCGGGTTTGGTTTGATTCATTTCGGTAGGACCTGCATCTGTTTTGGCTTTCATTACTTTTTTGCGGATTACTTCCGGTTCATCGGCTAAGAAAATAGCATTGCCTTCTCCTTCCGATTTTCCCATTTTTCCGCTACCGTCCAAGCCCGGAATTTTAACCAATTGTTGCCCGAAATTAAACGCTTGCGGTTCCGGAAAATAATCTACATTATAAATTCTATTGAATCTGTTTCCGAAAGTACGAGTCATTTCCAGGTGCTGTTCCTGATCTTTACCTACCGGAACTTTTGTAGCCCTGTGAATCAAAATATCCGCAGCCATCAGGGTAGGGTAGGTTAATAATCCCGCGTTTACATTGTCGGGTTGCTGACGGATTTTATCTTTAAATGAAGTACAACGTTCCAATTCGCCGATATAAGCATTCATATTCAGAAACAAATACAGCTCGGCGGTTTCGGGCACATCACTTTGAATATAGAGGGTAGCTTTTTCCGGATCCAGACCTGCGGCCAAATATTCGGCCAATACTTGTTTCACGTTTCCGTGTAAGTCTTTAGGGTTAGGATGTGTGGTAAGAGAATGATAATCTGCTATAAAAAAATAACAATTATATTCGTTCTGCATTTTTATAAAGTTGCGCAATGCCCCAAAGTAATTACCTAAATGTAAATTTCCTGTAGGCCTGATGCCACTTAAAACAGTTTCCATGATATAAAATTTCCTTATTTAATTTTAGTATGCAAAGGTACAAAAAATAATCGTTGCAAAAGAGCCTCTTGCAACGATTATTAAATTATTTATGTTCAGAATTTAATCCCTTTCATTTAAGAACTGGCGGATTCTTGTTCTATATTTAATGCAGGCTGCGACAATATAACCTAAAACAATAAAGATTCCACAAAAAATAACAATCATTTTGGGTAAGCTGTTAACAGGTACTTTGGAAACGGAAAAAGGCTGTACTACGGAGGCAACATTACCATAAACTTCAATCATTTTTTGTAAACTATCTTTTTGGTGGTTTAACTTCGCCATATCCGAATAATACAATTGTTTTGGTCTTTCCCCCAATAACACAGCTTGAGAATCTACTGTCAGAGAACGGCGTTTAGGCTCCTTAAAATAATCATAATTACTTAGGCTGTCCAATCTTTCTATTTCTTTTTGAATGAACTCCATTGACTGTGTTTGTTGAGCTATCAGAACGTCTTTTTCTCTTTTTAGGGTTGGATTGTTAGTATAGAAATGCATAAGTCCATTCTGAATTTCGGAAAAAATATATAAGTTTTTCGATTTTACAGTAACTGCCAACATATTAAACATTTTAATGCTTAAAGTGTCTGTTTCTACGTATTTATCATCATAATCAATCCAGTCCGGGGTTCCATTGCATAAATTATCAATTACATAATGAGG
>JAVBUB010000229.1:0-13643 GCA_031555675.1 Paludibacteraceae bacterium
AATAAATCATAATTAGCTATTTTTTTGTGATAAATAAAATGATAGATATATTAAATGTTTCCCGCAAAGACACAAAGTTCACAAAAAGCACTTAGTGGTCTTTGTGTCTTTGTGGGAAATATATTCTTTTGTTTTTAAGAAGAAAGTGCAAAATAAGCGAAAAAAATTGGCTTGGCAAAATTTATTTTAAACCTCACTGATATAAAACTTCAATCGCTTTTTTCACGGTATTATCCGTTTGGTTCAGAATAGGATAGAACGCGTTTTCGCCCAGCATGATTCTAGCGATATATGCTTCGAGCAGGTTCTGAATCAATGCTTCGGATTTCCTTAACCCTACGATGTTTTTCTTTACGCCTTTGTCGTCGGCATATTCTGTGAGTTCGTTAATCAAAGGTTGTGTTCTGAGGTATTCTACCAGCTCCGGCCAGTTTTTATATTGTTTCAATGCGCTTCTGTTTTTATCGGCATACTGAAAAGCGTATTGATAAATATAGGAATGGTTTAACAATTTATTGTAATAAGGGCTAACACCTGCTGTATCGCGGGGAACAAACACATCGGGCATGATGCCTCCACCTCCGTATACAACACGTCCTTCAAAGGTATGGTATTGTAGTGTGTCGGTTATTTTGATACTGTCTTTATCGTCGAACTCTCCATGATCAAACCGGGTAAGGATATCTTTTTCGTAATCCATATCGTTTCCTTTGGTGTATGGTTTTTGGATCGAACGTCCCGAAGGAGTATAATACCTGGCTATGGTTAAGCGTACGGCCGAACTGTCGGGAAATGGTATGGATGTTTGCACCAGCCCTTTGCCATAGGAGCGTCGTCCTACAATTGTTCCACGGTCGTTGTCTTGTACGGCTCCGGCGAAAATTTAGCTGGCCGATGCCGACCATTCGTCAATCAGTACCGCTATTTTTATGTTTTTGCAGGTTCCGGTTCCATCGGAGTAGTTATCTATGCGCTCAAATGTTTTTCCTTTGGTATACACAATTAGCCTTCCTTGGGGTAAGAACTCATTAACCATGGCTATGGCCATATCCATGTATCCGCCTGGGTTACCACGAAAATCGAGCACCATTTGTGTACAGCCTTCGGCTCGCAAGCGGGTAATGGCATTCAGGAATTCACGGTAGGTAGTAGCGGTAAATTTACTGATTTTGATATAACCGGTTTTATCGTCAATCATATAGGAAACATCAACGCTATGAACGGGAATGTCGCCTCTTGTGATGTCGTAAGGGAGTATTTCTTTACTGCCATTTCTTTTGATACCCAGTTTTACGGTGGTTCCTTTTTTACCTCGCAGTTTTTTCAGTACTTGTTCGTTGGTTATTTTGCTTCCTACAAAAACGGAATCGTTTACTTCTACAATTCTATCGCCGGGTAAAATACCTAGTTTTTCGGATGGCCCGCCACTGATAACGGCCACAATCATTACGGTATCGTTCTGAATATTGAATTGCACACCAATACCACTGAAACTTCCTTCCATGTCTTCGTTTACGCTTTGTGCATCGGCTGCGGAAATATAAACGGAATGGGGATCTAGTTGCCCTAAAATATCAGGAATTGCATTTTCAATTAATGTGTGCACGTCGATGGTATCAACATAATCGCGCTCTATGAGTTGGAGTAGGGCGTCTATTTTATTGAAACTGCCGTTTACTTTTCCATCAATTGTTTTAGAAGAACGTAGGGCGAAGAAATTGCCAACAACTATCCCAATGCAGATAGAAATAACTATGATTAAAGGCAGCAGGACTTTTGTTGAATTGTTGTTATTCATAATATATTGTTTGTTTTATGAATTATATGGTGGCTTTTTATTCAAATTTCTCAATTAAACTGACTTCTATGCCTGCCCGTTCGAGTAGTTCGATGCCATCGGACAACCTGTAGCTTTCTCCATATACCACGCGTTTTATGCCTGCTTGTATAATTAGTTTGGAGCATTCGATGCAAGGCGATGCGGTAACATAAAGTGTAGCTCCGTCGCTGCTATTATGCGATTTGGCTACTTTGGTAATGGCATTCGCCTCGGCATGCAGCACATAAGGTTTGGTTTTGTGTTCGATATCGTCTTCGCAAATATTTTCAAATCCCGAAGGTGTTCCGTTATATCCGTCGGAGATAATCATTTTATCCTTTACAATCAGTGCTCCCACTTTACGGCGTTCGCAATATGAATTTTCGGCCCAAATTTGAGCCATTTTCATATATCGTAAATCGAGTAGTTTTTGTTTTTCTTGTTTTTCAAACATGATGTAAGCCCCTTAATTATCTCCCTTCGGTCGATGACCGTTGGGTCCCCCTTTTGGGGGACTTTTCTGTATTATATTCGTGTTCTTTTTCATGCATTATAAAATTTTTAGCCGCATCCAAAAAGTCCCCCAAGGGGGATTTAGGGAGCTAGTAATTCTTTGGCAAATTCCATCACATTAATACCGTCAAAATTACCGGAAGACATCATTAATAACGTTTTGTTATCAAAGTTTATTTCTTTTAGTGCCGATTGTAATTGCAGAGAATTGGTAAAAACGGTTACATTATTGCTTCCAAAGGCTTCTTTTACTTTTTCGGGTGTAATTTCTTTGAGTTTTTTATGCTCTATTACTCCGGGATTGAAATAAACAAAAGCCACATCCGCTTCTTTCATGCTGTCTTTATATTCGGGCAAAAATGCTTCGGTAAGACTGCTGAAAGTATGCAGTTCCATGCAAGCCACCAGTGTACGGTTCGGAAACTGTTGTTTCACGGCATGCACAGTAGCTTTGAGCTTGGAAGGCGAATGGGCAAAATCTTTAAAAGCAATAGAAGAATTGGTTTCCACTATTTTTTGCAACCGGTTGGCTGCCCCGCCAAATTGGCTGATAGCCGTGTAAAAATCCACGTCTTTTATGCCCAACTGATTGCAAACCAATCGTGCTCCATTCATGTTTTGCAAATTATGTTCGCCAAAAACATGCAATGGAAAATTACCATATTTGCCTGTTAAATAAGTAATACCATTTTCTATTTTATGCGGGTGTGTATTATATGGAATAGCGGTAATATCCTGTCTTACTTTTTCTGCAATGTCGCAAAGGTTTTTATCTCCATCAAAATAAATAAGTTTACCGTCTTTTTCGATCATGGTCGAAAATTTGCGGAATTGTTCCACATAATTGTCAAAGGTAGGAAAAACATTGATATGATCCCAGGCGATACCGCTCAGTAATGCTATATGTGGTCGGTACAAATGGAATTTAGGGCGAAGATCAATCGGAGAAGTCAGGTATTCATCGCCTTCAAAAACGGCAATGCGGGCATCTTCCGAAAGTCCAACCATGGTATCGAATCCTTCTATTTGCGCGCCAACCATATAATCAAACTTGATATTCAGTTTTTTCAGCACAAAAAGTATCATGGATGTGATGGTGGTTTTGCCATGACTTCCGCCAATAACTACACGTATTTTGTCTTGTGTCTGCTGGTACAGGTATTCGGGAAAGGAATAGATGCTCAATCCCAATTTTTTAGCCCGGATGAGTTCAGGATTATCTTCGCGAGCGTGCATGCCGAGAATAACAGCTTCAATGTTTTTATCTATCTTTTCGGGAAACCAGCCTTGTTTTTCAGGAAATAATCCGGCGGCTTGCAACCGGCTTTTGGAAGGTTCAAAAATTTCGTCGTCCGAACCTGTTACGTGATATCCTTTTTGGTGCAAGGCTAAAGCCAGGTTGTGCATGGCGGCTCCGCCAATGGCGATAAAATGTATTCTGCTCATTATAAGTAGTTGAAATAAGTCTTGCAAAAATACAAATGAAAAATGAAGTTTTCAGTAAAATGGGAATCTTTTTTTATTAATGAATAATTGGCATTTTTTGCATACTAAATAAACTTAAATTGATGATATCTATACATAGACAACTTTTGAGAATATATTTCTTTTCCTATCTTTGTGGTTCTAACTATAAAATTAATTAACAAAAATATTATTTATGGGAAAAAGTGTAAAAGGAACTAGAACTGAAAAAAACTTGTTGACATCATTTGCCGGCGAATCACAAGCCCGCAACCGTTATACCTATTTTGCCAGTGTTGCAAAAAAAGAAGGTTATGAACAAATAGCAGCCATTTTCGAAGAAACTGCCAATCAGGAAAAAGAACATGCGAAACGTATGTTTAAATATCTCGAAGGCGGAATGGTTGAAATTACCGCTACTTATCCGGCCGGGGTTATTTCTACAACTATGGATAACTTAAAAGAAGCTGCTGCCGGCGAGCACGAAGAGTGGTATTTGGATTATCCTAAATTCGCAGATATTGCCGAAGAAGAAGGATTTAAAGATATTGCTGCTATGTATCGCAACATTGCCAAAGCCGAAAAAGGACATGAGGAACGTTATTTGAAACTATTGAAAAATATTGAAGAAGGAAAAGTGTTCAAAAAAGACGAATCTACAGCATGGCAATGCCGCAATTGCGGGTATATACACGAAGGAGATACTGCTCCCGAGATGTGCCCGGCCTGTTTGCATCCGCAAGCTCACTTCGAAGTGATGAAAACAAATTATTAGTAGACGGTAATGGGTAATATTCCATATGTCACTTTTCTGTTGATTGGTTTGAAAATAAATAAGCATATAAAATTATTACTCTAAATTTGTTTGGTATTTAACTTGTCTGAGAAAAAGATGTGTTAAAACGCATTAAAACAGGTCAGTATGGAGTGTTGCGTTTCATTTGTTACTTTTGGCAATAACCAATTAAATGTCAGTGAATTGCAAGATGTATTTATTGGAAAAATGAATGCATAAAGAAAGGGAAAAGAAAAGGCATTCAAAAATACCAATGTAAGTAGGGATATTCATCAAATAAAATCCGAAAGCCAACTAATTCATTGTAAAATAGTTGGCTTTTTTGTATCTGAAAATTTCAAACAAAACAGCATAAAAAGTTAAGCTGTGCAAATAACGCCGGAAAAACAAAAAAAGCAGTGCGAATATTAGGATAAATACAGATATTCAGTAAAATAAGAACAACATATATATTTAAAAAGTACCATGATCTTTTTCAGTAATATAAAAAAGTAAAAAATGAAAAATAGAAAAAGAAGACATGGATAAAAAGCAAACTTTAAGAGTTAAATAATCGCTTTTTTCCTTTTTCATGCCTGTTTTTCAATCGAAAAGGCGCAATTAGAGCATGCCGGGTTTTTATTTTCAGTTTTTCGCAGTATTTTCGCTTGTTCTTTTTGTTCACAGAAAAGGTTCTTGTCGGGCTTTGCAGTGCTGATTATAAGTTAATTTACGAAAAAGTTGGCAAACTATTATTTTTCATATCACTAAGACAACTATTTTTGTTGTGTTTTCAATATATGATCGCTTTTTTAGACACAAACAAAATGAATCTCAATAAGATATGAAGAAATCCTATCATACCGATTTCTCTATTCAGTTTCAACTTGGACTGCTCAATAAAGAGGATTGGAAAAATATCCCTAAAAGTACGCTGTATACTTGGAAGAAAAGGGATTTCAGTAAGCTTGTGGGTAGTGAAATCATATTTTCAGACGAGAAAATAGAACTGATCAAAAACTTTCTGTCAAACCAAACGCTGTTAAAGGCGGCAAAAGGCCTGTTTTTTATTTATTCCACATGGATTTCTGTTACTTCAAATCTACATGGTATAAAATCGGTTTTGAAGAAAAACAGGGAAACTGTCATCGAAACTATTGATTTGGTAACTCCTCTTATGGGGTTGAAACATGCTTGCAAATTGTTCAAAATCACCGAAAAACAATTTTATGCATGGAAAAGAAAAGTCAATTGTTTGTTCTCTCCTTTGGACATATGCCTGAAACTAAATCCTTTCAATATATCTTCTTCTGAACTCAAAACGGTAAAAACATTTGTTCAAAACGAAGAGTATAAAGAGTATTCTTTAGCGGCTGTTTACTATGAAATGATGCGCAAAGGAAAAGCATTTATGAGCCTGACTTCGTTTTACAAGTATGCCAAAGGATTCGACAATAATGACAAGCGTAAAATATTAAAAGCCAAGCAAAAAATCGGTATCAGGGGGCAATGAAACCCAAAGAAATCATACATGCCGACGTGTGTGTTTATCGGCCGTTGGATTACACCAAGTGTTTCATCTACTTTATTGTTGACAATTTTTCAAGGATGATTCTGGGATGGAAAATCTCTACCGAATATAAGTCTGCCATTACGCTGGAAAATCTTCGTCATGTCTATTCGCAATATTTTCTCGAAAAGGAAGATCCTATTATTATTCTGCTTGTGGACGACGGCATTGAAAACAAAGGTGTTGTGTGCTCTGCCATCCAAAAAAAGGAAATCAAAATAAATAAATTGATTGCACAAAAAGAGATCCGGTTTTCCAACAGCATGATTGAAGCCGTAAATAAACGGATGAAATATGATTTTCTCTTTCGAAACCAGTTGCTTGATTTTGAGCATACTCAGCGTTTCCTCGAAACCGCCGTTGAACAATATAACAATCGACCGCATTCGGCGTTATTCGGACTAACGCCAAATGAAGTATTTCATGGTGCAAAGCCCGACAGGAACTTTTTCAGTGAACAAAAGGAACAGGCCAAAATATTGCGAAAAACTGAAAATAAAAGCCTGGCATGCTCTAATTGCGCCTTTTCGAATGAAAAACAGGAATAAAAAAGGAAAAAAGTGATTATTTAACTCTTAAAGTTTGCTTTTTATTCCTGTCTTCAATTGCTGTTTTTCTTTTTTTACTTTTTTATCTTACTTCAAAATATCAAGAAACTTTTTAAATATCTATGTTGTTTTTATTTTACTGAATATCAGTATTTATTCGAATATTCGAACCGTTTTTTTTGTTTTTTCGGCGTTATTTGCAAGGCTTCGTTAATTGTATGATGGATACTGGTCGCAGACCGGCGCCAGCAGGTGTTACTCTTTAAGCCAATACTCAAACTCCATTGATGAACCATCTTTTTTCTTTACCGTGAGTCTTAATTCTCCGCTACGCTTAATGATTGAGTCGCCAATAGATGCTTTTAAAGAAGGCCACGCAGGTTCTCCTATTTCAAATTCTCCCTGCTCTTCAGAGCGTACTAAAAAAGTAAGTGCGTTATGATTGAGTTTAACACGATAAATATCAATAATAACACCATGATATTCATCTTCCCGTATTGGTTTTGTTCCTCCTATCACGCAGCCGGATAAAGAGACAATCAACAGCATGCAATAAAATGTTTTCATGATATTATATGTTATTTTTTTATTTTGATTTGAGCAAAGGAGGAGATGTTACAGATATTCCTGCACTGCCGCCATACAAAGTTTTTGATCCAAAAGAAAGCCCTACAGAACCTCCAAGCCATATATTACCAAAAGTAGTACTTCCATCTTTATCTTTATAAATATTTTGAAAAGATCCCACAGTTAAAAATGCAGCTCCCACATTTTGATAGGAAGATCCTCCGGAAAGGCTTCCTGATGTTGGATTTCCAGTACCTCTATAATAAGCAGCAACACCGCTTACAGAGACACTAACATCAACACCAACAGCAGGTGCTGTGGCGACGTTAAGAAAAAAGCCATCGGTTCTTACATAACCTACAGTTGCACTTACATTACCACCACCGCCTACAATACCATTAGCTGAAGCTTGAATTCCAACCATATCAGGAGGGGGAGCGCCTTCATTTGCAGGGTCATTAGTTCCCTCTGTTACAGCATAATTGGCAAGCCAATGAAAAGCATTTGAAATTTTACTGCCTTGATTTTCTGGAGTACCCGGAAAGTCTGCAATCATAGTACCGTCAGGATGATTTATTTTTGCTCCCTCTAAACCATTTTCACCTTTATATCTTTCAACCGTAAATCTGTCATTTCCTTCCAGATTGTAACGGCTGTTCATATCGCCTGCTTTTTGCTCTGCTGCTTGAATATTTGGATTATCTGTTTTTCCCTCTCCCTTATAATCAATTTGCCATATCGGGCTATTCATATAATAAGCATATGAACTTTGCCAAGCATATTCGGAAGCTCTCGGGTCTATGGTAAGCGGTCTGCCTAAACGAGGATTATATAATCTTGATCCTAAATCATAGGTATTTCCCTCGCCTGCTATTTCATTTACTTTTTCGGCTTGGTTAAACCCATAACGATACTCATTCCCAGGATCATAGCTTGTTTTTCCCGGCATTATCATCCCGAAAGGATAGTAATCACTAACGGATTTTACATCTGCAAGATAAACATTATTACTGTAAAGTTTTTTATCGCTTACCACTGCCAATACATTTCCTAAATGGTTGGTCATCTCATAGTTCTTTTCGCCTAATGCTCTCTCTGATTTAGACAAATCTATATCAATGTCATCTGGATACAATCCGAGTACAGGCATAGTAATGCCTCCTACTGATATAGTTTTCAATTGCCAGGATGTTGAAGCCAATAATAAGCTTGTTTGCCTCATTCCTAAACGGCTGCTGCCATACAAATGCTGTTCTTCCATCCTAAATTCTTCTTTACCGTCGGGCATGTATCTTTTTTCGTACACAGCCATCACATTCCCTTGAGCATCATGAACATAATAAGTGGTAATTTCTTTTTCACCATGAGGACCTACTTCTCCGGAGGGTTTTATTTCCGTTTTACTGATACGGTTACCCATTGCATCATATTTAAATAACAAATCACTCTTGGTTTGGTTCTCTTTTTTGATTCGTCTTATTTCAGAAACTTTCCCTTGCGCGTTCCAAACTATATTCTTACATGCGTATTTATTTGAAAAACCCGAACTCAGGTTTACAAATAATGTTGTAGGTATATTATTGGTACAAATGCTACTCATTTTCACTTGATTAACGGTCATAAAGATGAATATTTTTTTTTAAATATACAACACTAAACAAAAAAAAGAGGATTTTTTAATCCTCTTTGCCCTGTAAACAGATGTAAAAAACTAAATCAAATGCGTGTAAATTTGTGTAGTATCGAGTTTGCTATGCCCTAAAAACAAGGCAATATTTTCAATGTCCATGCCATTTTGCAACAGGTGGGTAGCTATGGAGTGGCGCAGGATGTGAGGATACATGCGTTTTGCCTTTATCGCTTCGTCTTGGCAGATGTTTTGCAGGTGTTTGAGCTTTACATTTATTGTATTTGGCAATTCACAGATAAATAAACGGTTATGATTCAATTTAAGGCGGTGGCGAAAGTTGTAAATATAATCCTGTAAATCCCTGTAAACACCCTCGCTCATTGGTATAATGCGGTCTTTGTAGTTCTTACCCTGCTCTACAAAAACGGTTTTCTTATCAAAATCAACATTCTGTATTTGCATTTTGTGGGCTTCCGAGAGCCGTAAACCACAGCCGTAACACAAAGCGAAAATCAATTTGAGTTCATATTGTTTGGCTTGCCTGTCTTCGCAAAGAAAATAAGGATAGGCATCGGGGATGCACCCGCAAAGCGTTTTTATTTCCTGTTGTGTAAACACATCTATTTTGCTTATGCGTTCCTGTTCATCTATTTTTATTCGGTTGTTGGTGGGTACAGGTGCATTTGTCATTCCGTATTGGTGCAGGAACTCCAACAATTTATCAACGGCTATAAAATTATTATTCAGGTGCGAGGCACTTAATAAATTCCCTTTACGTAGTTTGTTGGGGCGGTGTTCCAAGTAACGGTGATATTCGTTGATATGTTTTTGCGTTAGCCTGTCAATGCTGTGTATTTGGTTGCTTTCGAGCCATTCAAAAAAATCACGGACGGAAAAACTGTAATTATACACCAAGTTGTCAGAGAAGCCCAGCGTATTGAGCCACGAGCCGTATTCGGTTAATATTGCGTTGTAACTTGTATTCATATCGTATTTAATAAGGGTGTGCTTTACTGATGTCATTTATCAAGCCGTCTAAATCATTGGTTGCGTATCTTTGGGTACAGAAAATATTACGATGCCCTGCCAAGTATTGTGCCTTGCGCAAACCCTGTGCTTTAATCCAGTAAGTAATGAGAGAAGCCCGCACCTGTTTGAAGTTCAAAAACTGTCGGTCTATGCTTTTTATCTGCTTTACAAGTGGTTTAAATACGCTCATCAACTCGTTGTTCGTTGTTGTTCTTTTGCCAACGGCGGGCAGCGATACAAAGAGCTTGTTTGTTTCGGCGGTGTGGTGTTCCAACAACTTCGGGCGTATGTTCTGTACATAGTGCATAAACAAGCCCATTTGTGTGGCTTTTAATGGTAATACCCGTTGATTGCCTAATCTTCCGCCCCGTATTGTTAAAGTGGCTTTGATTAAATCAAGGTCTTGTAGTTCTATTTTGTTTATTTCGCCTGTCATTGTTCCCTGATTAACTAAAATACTTAATATAACGGCGTTTCTCTCTCTTTGTAGTATGGAGTTTTGCCGTAATTGTTCGTAGCGCGGTTGGTTGTTTTCGTAGTTCCGCACCAAAAGCAGGTAGTAATTATCAAAAAGCGTGTCAAGTTCTTCGGGGCTGTAAATCTTGTGCAGTTGCTTTTGTTTGGTTCCGCGTATTTTGAGCAGCGCACAGGGATTTTGGCTTATCTGTTCGCTTTGGCAGAGAAAAGTAAAATAATGATTTACCACAATAAGGTATTTTTGCCGTGTGATGTTTTGTATCTTACGGCTATTCTTTAAGTGTTCCAAATAGCTCAATATATCGGGCTTTGTTATTTGTATATCTTCTTTTGCCATCCACTTAAAAAAGCCTTCTAACTGTGCCATGTAACTATTTATAGTATTGACGGAAAAGTCTTTGCCCTCTAAATATTTTGTAAATCCTGTTCTATTCATTTTTTTTCTATTAATGGTTGTCCTACTGGTTTTATTTTGGTTTTCAATGGTTTAATATTGTTTTACGGGTTTTGTCCCTCTGTCGCACTCTCGGTTGTAGCAAGCGTATAATAATACTGCCTGTCTTTCCATTCACGGTTTAGCTTGCCCTGCTCCCAAAGGGTTTTTAAATATCGGGATTCAATACCTTGGCTTCTTTTGGATATTGCCGTTATATCGCTTGTTAAGTATTTGCGCCCTTGCTGCTCGGCTTCGAGTTCCAATAGTATTTTTAACGTATATTCTTCTTTCTCATTTATGCGTATGCGTTTATAAAAGGGGTCAAAGAACGTAGGTTTTTCCTGCTGCTCCTGCTCGTTATCAGGTTGGGGCGTTGGTGCTTGTACCTGTTCCTGTTCTTGTTGCTCCTGCTCCTGTTCCGGCTCTTGCTTCTTTTCTTGTTGTTGCTTTTGTTCCGGCTCCGGTTCTTGTTGCTCCTGTTGCTCCTGTGCTTGCCCCCTGTGTTCCTCCCTTATGGCTTCAAGGGTTTGTTTTAAGGCGGTTTCAATACTATTATTTAATGTATTGTTTTCGCCCATAGAAGTTATTTTATACTGGTAACCCTCACGGTATTTATTACCGCCCGCCACTTGGATATATTGGAATAGGGTTAGTTCCTGTAAGTATCTGCTTAGTGTGCGAGGGTGGATGCGCTTTACCTTGCGTATATCAAGGGCGGTAAATTGGGTAGTTTGTGCCTGTGATAGATACTTTTGCAGCCAATTATAAAAGCCCCTTGCATTGGTGCTTAGCTCATCGGCTCGGCGAAAGAGCGAGCATTTAAGCAAGTTAAAAGCCATTTCAATATCATCGGGATGTGTTTTAATAAATATCTCGCCTGTGGTTTCATCTATAATATTTTCACGCTGGTATTGATGAAAGAAAGTAATAGTATCAATGAAATTGAGCAATAGCAGCAAGGTTTTGCGTGGGTGCGGTATCTCTTTGGGTAAATCAATTAAGGGCGCATAAGGATTAATAATATTGGCAGTTTTAAGTAAAGAGATAACACATTGTAACCTCCGTTGGGTGGCTGCAATATCGCTTTGATTAATAAGTCCCGCCTTGCACTTCTTTTGATACTCCATGATATTAATATCCTGCGCATGAGAGTGGTTTAGGTGCAGGCAAAGAAAAGGAAGGCTTAACTGATCGTAATTCTTTTCGCTATAAGCACAGGCGATTAAACATAATTTTGCTGCTACTTCAAAGGTAGTACTGTGAAGCATGCCGTCTTTATCTTTGGTGGCACGGGTTTTAACCAGCTTGCCATAGGTTTGCAGCGTAGCCAGTGGGGTAAGCATCTCATTAGTCCATTCCAGATCTTCAATAAAAAGCACCTTGTTATCTATCTGCTTGCTATCAAAATAATACAAAGCGTTTTCGCTGATTTGGGTATGGAAGCTATACGCATTCTTAGGCATGCACTGTGATAGCTTTTGCAATAGATAGCTTTTACCGATACCTGATTTTGCCAGACAAAGCACCGAAAAAGGGTTTTGTGACCCGTGCGAAGCCATAGCAAGAAACAAGGTTAAAGCGTTTTCATCTTCGCCTAAGATGCCAATGTGCCCAAGATCCTGCTGTAACTTACCCATCAGGTTTTCATAGCCAAGATATTGTTTAGCTACCTGTTCTTCTTCCTCACTCATTTCAAAGACTTTTTCCTTGAGGCCTTGAGGATAGCGCAAATGCTCGAGCTTATAGCTTTCAAGCTCTGTGATGAAGCGATGAATAGAGGTGGAAGCATCCATGAGCGTTACACCCCACTTATCACATAGGCTGCGCATGAGATTATCAACTTGGCTATCAACATACAGATCGAGTGTGGAGCGCATCGGTGGATAATCTTTGTGCGTGATGCGAAGCGTTGTAATCATTTTCTCTACTTGCAAGGTATCAATACCGCCAAGCACATCAATAGTAAAAGCATCATCGCTATAAGTGATGAAATGAGGGTTGTGTATCTGTAAATGAGGCATAAAACTATAAAAATTATGTTGTTTATAATAGGGTTTTCATGCGTTTGCCTGTGCTTATGGGAAATATGGCATTTTTTGCGCAATGGGGGAAGTTGCTTTTTTCAAGCGCTTGCAAGGCTAAAATATAGGATGTTTTTGATGCGGATAATAGGGCAAATAGCCGCTATTGCTCTGATTTTCATATTATAAAGATAGGGAAAATTATTGAGCCTACCAAATGTTTTTGCAACTTTATTGCCTGATTATCAAGAAAATAGCTGCCGCTTTGCGGCAGAAAAACAAGGGGGGGGGGACTACCCCGCTTCGCGGGGTCAGCAAAAGAAAATGCCTGTTATAATTTCTTATAGCAGGCATTTTTGCATCTTAGCACCAGGGTTATGGCAATTATTATGGTATCACAGCCGAAATAATTTCGCTCCAAGGCCCCATTTGACCACGTGTATTTTGCCAGGCAAGGCATAAATACGCTGTTTTATGGCGTTCGTCATCGCTAAAGGTAAGTGTAAAAGGCGTTTTGGTATCAAGAGCCGTATTTGGGAGCATTTGTACACTGGTAGGGGCTTGCTCGAATATTCCCCAGCGAACGACCACACCTCCTACGCCGTGTGGCCTGCCACGCTTGCCACTGGCACTATCGGTAAAATGTACCGTCAGTTGGCGAATAGTACCAATATCTACACTTGCCATAGGAAAGGTAGCAGGTACGGGTACAGGTGTATGCGTACTTGCTGCGCGTTTGGGCATGGCCATGGCAAGCAAATCGGCATCTGTTATGATAGGATTGCCTTTTAAAG
>JAVBUB010000216.1:0-4346 GCA_031555675.1 Paludibacteraceae bacterium
TGATATTCGGACAGAAAGAATGATTCGTGTATGGAATTCAGAGCTTTGCGCAAATCCGACATTTGTACTACAAATGAAATATTAGTTTCGGAAGATCCTTGCGCCAAGGCTATGATATTGATGTTATTGCGTCCCAAGGCATTGAAAAGTTTTCCGGCAGTACCGGTAGATTGCCTCATGTTTTCGCCAACAATGGCTACGGTTGCCAAATCGGACTCAATGGTAATATTACTGATTTCGCCGTGTTTGAGTTCTTTCTCAAATTCTTTTTTCAATAACTCGGCTGCTTTGGTCGCTTCTTCGTTTTTCACGCCAAAAGAAATGGAGCTACCGGAAGATGCCTGAGAAATGAAAAATACATTGATACCATTGCGCGAAAGCACAGAGAAAGTGCGTCCGTTGGTGCTTTCAATGCCAATCATGCCCATACCTTGCATGGTAATAAGGCTTGTACTGGAAATAGAAGAAATTCCTTTGATGGGCTTGCTTTCCGCGTCTTTTGCATTAGAAATCAATGTTCCTGCTACATCAGGTTTCGCTGTATTTTTAATCCTGATTGGAATATTTTTCTGATAAGCGGGATAAACAGTGGGCGGATAAAGCACTTTGGCTCCAAAGTTCGAAAGTTCCATGGCCTCTACATAGCTCAACTTATCTATGGTATATGCTTTGCTGATTACTTTCGGATCGGCTGTCATAAAACCGTCTACATCTGTCCAGATTTCAAGTTCTTTGGCGCCCAATGCAGCAGCAACAATGGCGGCTGTATAATCAGAACCGCCACGTCCTAAATTGGTTATTTCTCCGGTTTTGGTATCGGTAGAGATAAATCCGGGAATAAGTGTTAATGGATTGGATTTTGCAATCGTTTTTTCAATCAGGCTATTGGTCTGCTCAAAATTAACAATGTGTTTTCCGAAAGAGGTTTCTGTTTTGATAAATTCGCGGGAGTCGTACAACTGAGCCCCCAACATTTTGCTGATAAATAAGGAAGATATTCTTTCTCCATAGCTCACAATGGTATCTCCTGTTTTTTTCGACAGGTCTTTAATTAACGAAACGCCTTTAAAAATATTGGCCAATTCGCTGTGAAGGGTATCTATCTGAGGCATGATTTCTTTTTTATCCGCTTCAGATAGCACGCCATTGATAATCTCAATATGTTTTTTTACGATTTCTTCGTAAAGGCTTATATATTCATCCGTTCCCGTTACTGCCGTTTTTGCCGTGTTGATCAACTTATCTGTTATACCACCCACAGCCGAAACAACTACAACAGCCGGCTTTTCTGTTTTTTCAATGATTCTTTTTACTTGTTGTAAATTTTCTACGGAACCTACGGATGTTCCGCCAAATTTTAATACCTTCATAGTGCTTTTAAAATATTTTGCACAAAGATAAATTTTTTAATGAAGAATGAAGAATGAAGAATGAAGAATTTTAGTTAATTCGTATAAAATGGGAAATATAATAGAAGCTCTCATGTTTACGAATTCAATCATTGAACTTTTTCATAATCTCTCTCAAGTATTTTACAAACAAGACTAATTATCAATATTATATTTACGATAAACCATAGAAAAAAGAGTACATAAACGGTTATGTCAAATGCTGTCATTTTATTCCAGATCAAATCTTCTCCGCCAGACCTGTCATCATAAGCCATTGTTCCAACGCCTAAGATCATTAAAACAAAAAAATCTGCGGTCAGAAAAGCGATCCAGTAAAGTATATGTACGAGTTTGGATTTCTTTTTCATCTCAATACTTCTCCCAACCTCCAGGCCTGAATGTGTTCAATACCCATATTATCAGGCAAAGCAATATCATCAAGAGAAATTACGTATTTCCTGTAATTATCTTTTACCAAACGGTAAGCGCCATATTCCCGTTCTATGATGCTTTCTTCGGAAAGGAGGTAAGCTATCTGAAAATAGATGGTTTTATCCTGTTTACGGGCTACAAAGTCTATTTCGCCATTGGGCAGGGCACCTACAAATACTTCATATCCGGCCTGTCTGAGCTGCAAATAAACAGCATTTTCGAGCAAATAACCAATACCATATCCAAAACCGGAATACAGTAAGTTTTTGAAAGACAAATCGTTGATATAATATTTACATACACCCGAAATGGTTTCTTTTCCTTTAATGTTATAACGCTCGGTTTTATGAATTAAAAAGGTATTTTCTATGTATTGAATGTAATTGGAAACGGTTTCGTAATTTGTTTTGCGGTTTTTGGACTTGAAATAATTAATAATATTATTGATTGACAATAAATTAGATGCATTATTTACCAGATAAACAAATATATCTTCTAGTAGTTTGGCATCTTTTACATTGTATCGTTGCACAATATCTCGCAACAAAACAGTATCTTTTATAGCCGAAACATAATGCCTTTGGGTTTCCGGTTCGGGCAAATGAAAAAGCTCTGGCAATGCGCCTGTTTGTAGATACTCCAGATAAGTTTGCTTGCTTTGTTCAATTTGCTTAAACTGGCAATATTCGGCAAAACTGAATGGGAAAATCTGAAAGGTTACATATCTGCCGGACAATAGCGTTGCTAATTCACCCGAAAGCATTTGTGAATTGGAACCGCTGATAAAAAGTTCGTACGATTCCACAAAGTTCTGGGAATATGAATTGACAAATTGCTCCCATCCTGCAATGGCTTGTATCTCGTCAATAAACAGATATACTTTTCCTTGTGGTTTAAAATTTTTTTTGTATGCTTTTATAAAGGCATCTAATTCTTTGTAATCGGACAGAAAATCAAATTCCACATACTCTTTGTTGATATACAACATATTGCGAGATAAAACACCGTCTTGTATAAAGCGCCACATGATTTGGCGCAAAATATAGCTCTTTCCGGTACGCCTTTGTCCTACTAATACTTTGATAAGCTTATTATTCGAAAAAGTGCGTATTTTATCAGAATATTCAGCACGTTCAAATCCTAAATCCGGAATATTTCCGTTCCAGAAATTATATTTTTTGATATCATTAAATTTTTCTTTCATATCTGAATATTTTTACAAATATAAAAAATATTTTGATGCAATTTAAAAAATATATAAATATTTATAATTTTAATTTTAACTTGAAAATATTTATAAAAATATAAAATTTTCAAATACATTTGAATATATTTATAAAAAAAATAATAAATAATATAGGGCTTAATGGTCAAAAATCGAAAGTATTATTCTAATTCTGGTCTCTGGCCGGCGGATAATTTCTTTCGCTTGGTAATGTGAAGAGTTTATCAGACAATGAGTAGGTATGTAACATAATTAACAAGTTGCATACCTACGGTATGCGGGTAATGGTAGCAGGTCTATTTTCTACCAAGCTTACATTCCTAAAGAAATTTTATAAAGAAATGATAATCAAATTATTTCTCCTTAATTCAATGGCATTATTCGCATGGCAACATAGGGTAATTCCTAGTTCCTAATTTCTCATTTTCATCTTATCATTCTTCCACCCAATCTCCATTTTTCTTAATCAAATTGATAAGTCTTTCTACCGCTTCTTCGGCATCAATATTTTTCTCGATACATTCTTTTTTCTTATAGAGACTTACCTTTCCGCGGGCAGCGCCTACATATCCATAATCGGCATCGGCCATTTCGCCGGGTCCGTTTACAATACATCCCATAATTCCTATTTTCAAGCCTTTGATATGGGAGGTACGGGCTTTTATTTGTTTGATCACAGCCTGCAAATCAAATAAGGTACGTCCGCAACTGGGACAGGATATGTATTCGGTACGGCTGATGCGTACACGCGCAGCTTGCAAAATGCCAAAAGCGGTTGAGTTAATTACTTCAGCAGAAATATTGCTTTGGTCGGTAAGCATAATGCCGTCGCCTAATCCATCGAGCAACAATGAACCAACATCTGTAGCTGATTTCAATTGCAAATTTTCGATATTGTCTTCGCCATATTCGCGGCAAATAATAACAGGTGTTTTGCAATCGTTATTCAATAATGCATTGAAAAAGGCACGTTGCTCCAATATGGGGTTTTGATGGTTGGTGCGTAAGAGAATAACAGTGTTGTGAGATTTTTTCAGAAAAGAAAGTATGTCTGCATTTATTTCAGGATAAAAAAGAGAAAGGAAATTTAGGTTCTTATCTGCTGGTATTTTATAGGTGTCAGCCGTTTCGTATATGGAAAATGTATTACCTTGGTTATCTGAAATTGTGTTGTTTTTATTCAAAAAATAATCGGGTTGTAAAATATAATTTTTACCGGCAGAAGCTATCACAACTGGTTGATTATCGCCGCCAATATTTAAGACGGGATTTGTTTCGCGTCTTTTGTATTCGTATGG
>JAVBUB010000064.1:0-3503 GCA_031555675.1 Paludibacteraceae bacterium
AAGCAGAGTGCTAATTTTGAACATTTAAATGTGCAAACGGATAGTCTAAGGAAACAAACAAAATGAATATAAAGAAAAATAAAATAACTATTTTTATAATAATTGAAATATGATTTACGGATACATTAGGGTAAGCAGCGACAAGCAAACAGTTGAAAATCAGCGATTTGAAATTAATAACTTTTGCAAAAGAGAACAGTTGGATATTGATGGCTGGATAGAGGAGACCATTAGTGGTACAAAGGCATACAACAAACGTGAACTCGGGCGGTTGTTGAAAAGGGTACAGAAAGATGACTTAATTGTTTGTGCCGAACTTTCCAGATTAGGACGTAACCTATTTATGATCATGGAAATATTGAATATTTGCATGACTAAAGAGTGTAAAGTTTGGACGATTAAAGATAATTATCGTTTGGGTGAAGATATTCAAAGTAAAGTTTTAGCTTTCGCCTTTGGGCTTTCCGCAGAAATAGAACGTAACCTGATCAGCCAAAGAACAAAGGAGGCCTTAGCAAGAAAGAAAGCTGAAGGAATTATACTTGGACGGCCTAAAGGAAGGAAAAGCGATCCTGAGAAATATAAATTATCAAGTAAGAAAAAGTTGATATCCGAACTGCTTGATGCGGGGATTTCTCAACGTAAAATAGCTAAGATATGTAAGGTTGATCGAAATACTTTATCCAGATATTTAAAAAATGTGATAACCGAATGAGTTTAAACGAGCGTTTTTGTGCAGCAAACTCATACAATTTGTAAGTTTGCCAATTCTAACAGTTGGGTTGTGCTTTCGCCTGTTGAACAAAGGATTAAAGAGAAAATAGAAGCAATAGGGACTCCTTTAAAGAACTGGGATATACAGATTAATTATGGCATAAAAACCGGACTCAATGAGGCATTTATTATTTCAACTGAAAAAAGAGATGAAATTTTAGCTTCGTGTTTAAGTGAGAACGAACGTCAGAAAACGGATGCACTTATACGACCGATTTTGCGTGGACGGGATATAAAAAGATATACTTATGATTGGGATGGAAAATGGCTGATTGCAACATTTCCTTCATGTAAATATGATATAGAGGAATACCCAGCGATTAAACAATATCTTATTTCGTTCGGGAAAGAACAATTGATGCAATCTGGAGCCAAGGGTAGTCGTAAAAAAACTAACAATAAATGGTTTGAAACCCAAGACAGCATAAGTTATTGGGAGGATTTTTTGAAGCCAAAAATCATCTATCCCAATATGACTAAATACATGCCTTTTGTTTTAGATAAAAATGGATATTTTACAAACCAAAAATGTTTTATCCTTACAGGGGATAATCTTGCTTATTTAACGGCATTTTTTAATTCTAATGTGTTCAAAATTTGCTATAGAGATAGTTTTCCTGAATTACAGGGCGGAACAAGAGAGTTGTCAAAAATATTTTTCGAAAACATTAAAATACCTCGTTTAGAATCCATAATTGAAGAAGATTTTGAAATCCTAGTAGAAGACATGCAAAACGGTAAAGATTATGCCGATATAAGGTTAGAAAGAGCTTTACTATTTGCATTAAATCTACACAAAGAAGAAGACTATATAATTAATTATAAGATTCAATAAAGTCGATTTCTTCTTTATCCAAATTGAATGCTTCGTAGATATTTTTACTTAATACGTTTTTAGGTATCGGAATATTTAAAACATAAATAGAAAACATTCTAACAGCAGTTTCTCCAAGTTGAACAGAAAGAGTCCTATAATACCAATTTATTAAATTTGAATTTAGATATTCTATAAGAATAGGTAAATCATTATTATTTTTTGTTGTAATAAAATATACAGTATTATTGCAATAAATATGTTTTGGACAATAGCAAAAACTTAATTTTTGAGATATATCCGGATAGATGATTTTTGGCTTCAAAAAATCCTCCATATAAGCGCAGTTGCGTAAATTGTATGGAGTATCGCCTTGATCTGCTCTATGCTTAATTTTCTCCCCAAAAGAGTCTAAATGGGCTTTTATAGCGGGGTAATTTTCTATGTTTATTCTTGGAAGATTCTTCTCTTTTACTCCATTATGAGTGTTTATGAGCCATAGATCTGCCCAATCATAAGTATATCTTTTTATATCCCGTCCACGCAAAATCGGTCGTATAAGTGCATCCGTTTTCTGACGTTCGTTTTGGTCAATACAATTATCAAGAATTTCCTGTCGCTTTTCGCCGGAAATGATAAAAGCTTCATTGCAACCAGTAAGAACTCCCCTATATATACTAATATCCCAGTCTTTCAAAGGTATGCCAATAGTCTCAATTTTATACTTAATACGTTGTTCTATAGGAGATAAAATCACCCAACTATTGGAATTCCCGAATTTACATTCTGACCCATTTTGCTGCACAAAAACGCTCAAATTTTTAACGCCATTTTTTGTTGTCTTATTTGTTACGGCACATATCGTCTTATTCTGATTGTTTTCCTTTTTCAATAGCAGAATATTGGTGTCTACAGTTGCAGACTCAAATATTTTTACACCAGCAAAATCAATCAACAGTTTAGGATTTGTTTTTGAGGCAAAGAAATCCCTCATAGACTCTCCATATCCTGCGCGCATCCATTTATTGGAAGTGATATAGCATAAAATACCTTGTGGCTTGAGTAAATTTACCCCTTGTTCATAAAACAGACAATAAATATCGCCTGTGCGTTCAAAAGTTTTATACTTACAGTCTTTATACAAATCGCCGTATTTTCTATCTGTACCGTCATCCAATGCTTTCTGAAGTTGGATATATGGAGGATTTCCAATAACAATATCAAAGCCCTCTTTTATTCCGAACATCCATTCCGGATCAAAAAAAGAAGAAACACTATTTTGGTCATAAGGATTCCATGCGGCAAGTTGCCTTATGGCATTCTCAAATTCGGGAAGTTTCTGTTTATTCTTCTCTTTTGCTATTTGCTCTTCAATAACTTTCATACGTCCAATCAGTTCTTTACGTTTAGGTTCGTTGGCGTCTTTCTGAAATAAGGATTTAGGTTTATCATCTCCAAACAATGAAGTCTGTTGGGATTGAGAGGTGTCATCTACCATATTGGGCTGCAAATAGGGTTTTAATTCTTTTTGCAACTTCTCTATCTCTTTTCCCAGTTCTGAAATTCTTTCATAATTGGGTTCTTCCGTTTGCAATAGAATATATTGTTCTATTTCAGCGCGTAATTTTTCATCTTTCTTTCTCAGGCTTATTTTTTCATTACTCGATTTAGCCTTAAAATGGTTGTGTCGAATATCTTGCAGTTGATTCCGCATTTGTTTCAACGTCTCATCGTTTAAATCCAATACGCCTGCATCTTGCTGTTTTATGCCAATGAGTGAATTAGCAGATACAAATTTGGTTTCTAAATTAGGAAGTGTAGGTATGCCAAAATTTGGTTTGCCGGAATCCTTCTTACAATGACAAATCAATGAAATGAAAAATCTAAGCTTGCTTATTTGTGTAGCAATATTTTG
>JAVBUB010000083.1:0-8870 GCA_031555675.1 Paludibacteraceae bacterium
GACAGCAAAAACAATTTTATAGAATTAGGAATCGGCGTATTATTCTAAATATAAAAAATATGAAAACACTAAAAGATTGCATGCAATATGCCTATGAAAGCACTTTGTGTTTTTTTGCCACAACAGAAAAAGATCAACCACATGTCAGGGCTTTGAGTTTTTGGTTTGCCGATAAAACCGGGCTTTACTTTCAAACAGTAAACAGCAAAGAATTTATACATCAATTGAAAGAAAATTCCAAAGTCGAAATTTGTTTTTATAAACACGAAATACCAATAGGAACAACATTACGCATTATCGGTAAAGCCGAATTTGTCGATGATCTGAGAATAAAAGAAAAAGCAATACAAGATCGTCCTTTCTTAAAAAAAGAAGTCGGATTAACTGCCACAAGTCCTGAGTTGTGTATTTTTAAAATAGTACCAAGCGAAGCCTATTTTTGGAGACTAGAAGACAACTTAAAACCGAAAGAAATTATAAAATTCTAAACATATGTTTAGAATTAAACAACAGGTTCCACTAAAAGTGAAACCTGTTGTTTTCATATTGTTTTAAAATTATTAATTATTAATTGTTAATTATTAATTATTTCTTTACCTTTGCCCCGCTTTTTGAAAAAAGAAAAGTGTGATGGGAAATTAAGACCACACGGCTTAAATTTTGAGTAACACAACTAAATTTTAACAATGAAAACATTAGAAATTAAAGGATCGTTGAGAAACGAACTAGGAAAAAAAACAACTAAAGCTGTAAGAAAATCAGACGCAGTTCCTTGCATCATTTACGGAGGAAAAGAAACAATGCACTTTCAAGTATCTAACAGCGCATTGCGTCATTTGATTTACACACCGGACATCTATGTAGTAAACCTTGATGTCGACGGCAAAAAAGTAAACGCTATCTTAAAAGACATTCAATTTCACCCTGTAAAAGATACCGTTTTACACGTTGACTTCCTCGAAATTTTCGATAACAAACCTATCGTAATCGAAGTTCCCGTTAAATTGGAAGGACTTGCAGAAGGGGTTAAAGCCGGGGGTAAATTAAGTTTAGAAATGAGAAAAATACGTGTAAAAGGATTATATAGCAACGTTCCTGAAAATTTGACTATCAATATCGAAAACCTTGGACTTGGAAAAACAATCCAAATTGGAGTATTATCATTCCCTAATTTGGAAATCTTAAATCCGAAAAATGCTGTTGTAGCTGCTGTTAAGTTAACAAGAGCTGCACGTGGAGCTGCCGCACAAGCCGCTGCCGGTAAAAAATAAGACAAATTATAACGAGATTAAGAAGTAAGAATTTTCAGATTCCTACTTCTTAATTCTTAATTCTTAATGATATGAAATACCTGATTGTAGGACTGGTGAATATTGGTTACGAATACCAAAACACCCGACACAACATAGGATTCGACATATTGGACGCTTTTGCCAAAGCGTCCAATCTTGTTTTTACGGAACAACGCTATGGAAGCGTTTGCGAATACAAGATAAAAGGCAAAACACTAATCCTGCTCAAACCATCTACCTTTATGAACCTAAGCGGAAACGCTGTGCGATACTGGATGCAAAAAGAAAACATCCAAATAGAAAATATATTGGTATTGGTAGACGACTTAGCTCTTCCCTTCGGATCCTTGCGCCTTAAAAACAGAGGTAGCGATGCTGGTCACAACGGGCTTAAGAACATTCAGGCCATACTTGGGCACGACAATTATCCACGACTTCGATTCGGCATAGGGAGCGATTTTCCCAAAGGCTGCCAAGTAGAATATGTACTCGGCAAATGGCCCAAAGAGGAAGAAGCACAACTACCCGAAAGGATGGAAAAAGCCATTGAAATTATCAAAAGCTTTTGTCTGGCAGGCATCCAGATTACAATGAATCAATACAACAATAAATAAAAAGGCCCCTAATTAACTTCCAATGGTCGTTGATCATTGGTTCCCCATTGGGAGATTTTTGGCCAAAAAAGATTACAAAATCAGAGCCCCCTCTCTTGTGGAGAGGGCGGGGGGAGAGGCTAAATTATGAAAGATGAAGTTCGCATAGATAAATGGCTTTGGGCTGTCAGAATATTCAAAACCAGAAGTCTCGCTGCCGAAGCTTGCAAAAAAGGCAAAGTAATGATTAACGGTACAGCCATAAAACCTTCGCGTAACATCAAAAAAAATGAAGTAATTCAGATAAAAAGGCCACCTATTATTTACTCATTCAAGGTGATTGCCCTTACCGAAAACAGAATGGGCGCCAAACTGGTTCCCGAATTTTTAGAAAACGTAACCACAGCCGATCAGCTACATTTGCTGGAATTGGACAAAATAAGTGGAATTGGCCGCAGGCAAAGAGGCACCGGCCGTCCAACCAAAAAAGATCGCCGTGATCTCGACGAATTTACAACTCCCGAATTTATTGATGACGAATTTGAATTAGACTTCTTGGAAAGTCTGGATTAATTATAGTTTAATACTTTTCAATTATTTTTTTTTTCAATCTAACACAAAAGTTGTAAAATAATATTATTTTTGCAATTCGAATCATCTTAGAAAAGAAATAGCAAGCTTTCTATTAATAATTCAAACAATTACCTATCTTTGCATGAATTTTTTTAAAGCTACAATTTTGTTTCATTTCTATATCAAAAACTAATACCATGAACAGAAAAGAAGAAGCTTTGCGTTATCACTCGCAAGGTAAACCGGGAAAAATCGCAGTAATCCCAACCAAACCTTACAAAACACAATACGATTTATCATTAGCTTATTCTCCGGGGGTAGCCGAACCTTGTTTGGAAATTGAAAAAGACCAGGAGAAAGCTTACGACTATACAGCCAAAGGAAACTTGGTTGCTGTTATTTCTAACGGAACTGCTGTACTTGGATTAGGCGACATAGGCGCCCTTGCCGGAAAGCCTGTAATGGAAGGAAAAGGTTTATTATTTAAAGTTTTTGCCGGAGTTGACGTTTTCGATATCGAAGTAAACGAAAAAGATCCCGAAAAATTTATCCAGGTAGTAAAAGCCATCGCTCCAACATTCGGTGGTATCAATTTGGAAGACATCAAAGCTCCCGAATGCTTTGAAATCGAAACCCGCTTAAAAGCAGAATTGGATATTCCTTTAATGCACGACGACCAACACGGAACAGCTATTATCTCTGCTGCCGGACTGGTAAACGCATTAGCTATTGTAGGTAAAAAACCCGAAGAAGTAAAAGTGGTTGTAAACGGCGCCGGAGCTGCTTCAAACTCATGTACCAAATTATACATGATGCTGGGTGTAAAAAAAGAAAACATCGTGATGTGCGACAGCAAAGGTGTTATTTCTGTTTTCAGAACAGATTTGAACGAATCTAAAAAAGTATTCGCCACAGAACGCAATATCAAAACTTTGGCCGAAGCGGTTGTAGGTACCGACGTATTCCTTGGATTATCTGTTGCCGATGTATTAACACCGGAAATGGTACAAACCATGAACGAAAACCCTATCGTTTTCGCTTTAGCTAATCCAAATCCAGAAATTTCTTACGAAAAAGCAAAAGCTGCTCGTCCCGATATCATTTTTGCCACAGGACGCTCTGACTATCCTAACCAAATCAATAACGTATTGGGTTTCCCATATATCTTCAGAGGAGCATTGGACGTACGTGCCGCTGCTATCAACGAAGAAATGAAATTAGCTGCTGTAAAAGCATTAGCTGGATTAACCAGAGAAGAAGTTCCTGCTGAAGTAACAGCAGCATACGGATTACAACCCGGAGAATTAAAATTCGGTAAAGATTATATCATCCCCAAACCATTTGACGGTCGCTTACTTGCCAGAGTATCTATGGCTGTAGCCAAAGCCGCTATCGATTCTGGCGTAGCCCGCAAACCAATTACCGACTGGGCTGCTTATGAAAAACAATTGGGGGAATTATTGGATAAATAATCAAATGTACCAACTCATAAAAAACAGGATGCTTATTTTAAGTATCCTGTTTTTTGTTTATTAATTCTATATTGTGAACTGGCTTTCCCACCGATCACAATTAAATCAGATTTAGGTTTCTAAATGAGATTCTTTTCTCATTTTTCATTCTATTTATGACAATCATAATTTTAACAACATCCATTGTGTTATAAAAAATTTACATTTATTATATAAATAACAAATATTTTGATTGATAATATATATAAAACGATCATTCATATAAAAAACAAAATTAGATTACATCCGAAAAACTTTGTATAAAATCATTTTATTAACCTCAATTAATGATGAATAAAAAATAAATTTTGTTTTTCATGAAATTAAACTGTAAATTTACAAACAATGTTTAAACAAAATAAAACAAATAAATATGATAAAAAACGAATATAAATAAAATAAACAATCAAACAATCTTAAAATTATTTTTAAATTATGATACCAAATTTACAGTTAGCGTCTGCAAACAGTTATATAAACTTTGAAACTCATCTTTCATTGTTTGCACATCCTATATACGCTGAAATACCTTTTTCATATCATATATAGAGTAGAGAATAGTGAAATCTTTATTAAAAAGTTTAAATAAATATAGATTGTTTATAGAATATAGTTTGTACTTGTCCAAACTATAATTGCAAGATCTATTTTGAAAATTTGCAGCAAATTAAGCAGGAAAGCAACATAAGATCTATAAAAAAAATATAAATAAGGAATATTAATTGAATAATAAACTAAAAAACAGAGTAATATGAGACGTAAATCAAATAAAAAACATTGGTATAATGATGTATATAAAACTTATATTATCCAAACTATTATAGCAACTATTGCGGGAATTATATCAGGAGTTGTATTATTCAAAATAGGAGCCTTAAAAGACGATATAAACACATTGAATATTACAATTCAAAAGCAAAATACATTAATAAACACATTGCAATCTACTATTATAAAGACAGAAGAATATACACAAGCAAATAGTCCCCAACAACAAAATTCAAAATTTGGAAATAATAATAATCTAACAATAGGTAATAATAATGATATTGATAGTTCATTTAATAATAACAACACAAAATAATTATGAAATACTTAAAATTTATTTTATTGTTTCTGAACTTATTAATTTCTACTTGTTTCATTGCCCAAGGAGTTGGCAATAATAATAAAATCACCGACTCATTCAACAATATTAATATTAATCAATACATTTACAGAACTGAAATAGATACTACTTCATTTAAAAAAATATCACAACAACAAAAAGAAGAAATTATAGATAGTTTGTCCATAATATATAAAAATCTACAAAACAATTTGTCATATATCTTCCAAGATTATTTATTGCAAACAAATAAGAAAGATAGTGCTATATTTAAACAAATTGACATAATCACGAAATTGATGTCTGATAATAAATTGTTAAACAAAAAAATGGATAGCCTCATTACAACAATTGATTTCTTAACAAAGAAAAACGCTAAATTTAATCCTAAATCTCTTATTCCAAGTTGGGTACAATTTGAAAGGGATGATAAGTTCAAAGGACATTTATTTCTTTGGACTGAAATTGTATTTATTCCGTCTGCTGCTGTTAGTTGGTCACAATACTATAAATTTAAAAAATCAAGTGAAAGTCCAAGTCGAAATCAAAATATATATGAAACAAATAGAGATATTTGTTTAGGTTTAGGAATTAGCACAACTGCATTGGCAGTCGGATTTTATATTTGGAACATTATTGACGGAAATACAAACAAAGATAAGATAATAAAAAATAAGGAAATGGCATTTATGCCTTATGCTACTAAAAGTGAATATGGCATAGCATTATCATTAAGATTTTAACTGTAAAAAAACAGAAAATATGAAAAGATTAATATTTTTATTTTGTACTATGCTTTTGTTGACAATAAACAATAGTTGTCAAAAAGCCGCAGACTTTGCTACTATTTACGGCATGGTAAGCGACAGTACATCAGGAGAACTAATTGAAGGAGCAAATGTAGTGCTTACACCAAGCGGTAAAAATTATACAACCAAAGCAGAAGGCAAATTTGAATTTGATGAATTAGACCCACAACAATACACTATTACCGTATACAAAACCGATTATAAAACTGAATACGAGACAGTCATTGCACTTGCAGACAGTAGAACAGAAAGAAATATTAGAATAACAAAAAAGCCATAGAATATGAAACTAATACTTTATTTAGAAATAATACTACTGTCATTATTGACAGGTTGCAAAAAAGATACAGAACAAATGGGCAGCATATATGGAATTGTCGCCGATAAGGCAACAGGCGAACCGATACGCTCTGCAGGTATACAACTTAGTACAGGTGCCAAAATTGCAACTGGCAGCGAAGGCCAGTATGCATTTACCGAACTCAAAGCAGGCGAATATACGCTGCAAATAACTAAAACAGGTTATGCCGAACTTTTAAACCATAAAATCAAAGTAGAGGCAAATAAAACCGCCAAAGGAGATATACAGATTGAGAAACTGCCCCCATCTTTACGTATCGTAGATAACGATAGAAATAATGTAGATACTCTTAATTTTGGCTCTGCTGAAACTGACATGGTCCGTTCATTTAATATTTTCAATGATGGCGAAAATAAACTTGAATGGGAAATAATAAAAACGGCAGAATGGATTTCTGAAATAAGCAAAACTGCAGGAACACTTAATGCTGGAGCAACTCAAGCAGTTGTTATAACTATAAACCGCAACAAATTGGGAAATGGTTATAACACCACTACCATTCATATTGCATCTGATAATGGGAGTAAGCCATTAACAGTTAGGGCAATCGGAAAAGGAATGCCTGTAGTAAGCACAGAAGAAATCAGCAACCTGCAAAATACAACCGTTACATTTAACGGAAAAATCGTATATGCAGGAGAACCCGAATATACAGAACGAGGTTTTGTTTGGTCCACAACACCACAACCAACAATCACAAATAATATAGGTAAACAAACGGCAATTGTAAATTCGAACATTATTTTCTCTGTTAATATTATTGGTTTGCAATCAAATACAACTTATTATGTTTGTGCTTATGCCAAAAATTCCCAAGGAGAAAGTTACGGAAATGTCATCAGCTTTTCAACCGCAAGCATTTCCTCTGCAGTTACTACATCAGCAGTAAGTAATATTAGTGTCTCAACTGCAACTTTTAATGCAAATATTACAGTTGAAGGCGTGCCACAATATTCAGAACGAGGTTTTTGTTATAGTACAAATAACAATCCGACCATTGCTGATAACAAAAAAATTACAGAAGGCTTTGGTATAGGAGCATTTTCATATGATGTTAGTGAATTAGAACGACAAACAACCTATTATATTAAAGCATACGTTATTCAAAATGGAGCAGTTATATATGGTAATATTGTAAATTTCAACACAATATGGCAAACACCATCTTTAACAACTTCAGCAGCAAGTAACATAGCAGCCACTTCAGCTACTTTAAATGGAAATATTACAAATATTGGCAATCCGGTATATACAGAACGTGGATTTTGCTATAGCACAAATAGCAATCCGACCATTGCTAATAACAAAAAAACGATTGATGATACAGGTATAGGAAATTATTCGTTCGATATTACAGATTTAAACTTCCAAACAACCTATTATGTGCGTGCATATGTTATTCATAATGGAGAGCCGATATACGGCAATGTAGTTAATTTTACTACTGCTTGGGCCAATACAACCCTTACAACATCTGCTGTCAGCAATATAGACATTACATCTGCAACTTTTAATGCAAACATTATGGAACAAGGCAATCCTGCATATACAGAAAGAGGGTTTTGCTATGGAACAAACAATATGCCGACAATAGCCAACAGCAAGCAAATAGCTTCAGGTTCGGGTACAGGAAGTTATTTACTCAATATTACTGGATTAAACTATCAGACAACTTACTATGTTCGTGCTTATGCAATGCAAAATGGACAAGCAGTATATGGTAATGTCGTAAATTTTACAACATACTGGGAAAATGCGTCTGTTACAACTACTGGAACTACCAATATTGTGATTGGTTCAGCACGTTTTAATGCAGTTATTACGAATATGGGCTGGCCAATGTATTCAGAAAGGGGATTTTGTATTAAAACAGTAAACTGGGAATATGCAATAGAAAATGGATTAACTTTTATTCCAACAATATCTGACCCACATTATCCAGTATCAGGAAATGGTCAGGGACAGTATTATCTCAATTTATCCGGTATATCTGAACAAAAAGTCACTGCAGTGAGAGCATATCTTATGCAAGGAACAGATGTTGTGTATGGAGAAACCGATTATTTTATAACAGCTTCTTATCCTGTTGTAACAACAAATCCAGCACAAAACATAACATCAACAAGTGCCTCTCTTGTTGGATCCATAAATTTTCCTGGACAACCTACATATACCGAAAGAGGCTTTGTTATAGCAACACAGACAACCGCACCAACAATTTCTACTCTCAATACTGCAAAACTTGTTATAACAGGTGAGAATCCGCAATTTGGAATTAATTGCACTAATTTGTCTAGTGGAACTTATTATGCAAGATCTTATGTAACTAACAGTTTTGGTACTGTTTATGGTCAAACAGTAAGTTTCACTATAACTAATTAATTAGAATATCAAAAACAGTTCGACCATGGTTTATCTTAAAAAAGAATAATTATAGTAAAAAATTAAACGATGAAAAAGATATACTAGAAATACTAGTGCTAATCTGCAGCCCGATCACAAGTAGTCTGAAATCGATAATTTGGTCTTATTCCCAGTATAGAAACCACCTCAAATGCACATGCAAGCAGTCACAGAAATAGAAATATTACAGGCAAACCGACGAGGAAAGGAAGATAAATAT
>JAVBUB010000178.1:0-5126 GCA_031555675.1 Paludibacteraceae bacterium
ACATTTATAGAAGCCATGGGTATGTACCTAACAGACAATGGAAAGAAGTTGGCAGTGTTGGCTATAGATCCGAGTAGTGAGCGTTCCAAGGGAAGTATTTTAGGTGATAAGACCCGTATGGAGGAGCTTTCCCGTGCCGAAAATGCTTTTATACGGCCTTCTCCTTCGGCTGGTTCATTGGGTGGCGTGGCCCGTAAAACAAGAGAAACGGTTATTCTTTGTGAGGCTGCCGGTTTTGATACTGTTTTTATTGAAACCGTTGGCGTTGGTCAGTCAGAAACAGCCGTACACTCTATGGCAGATTTTTTTCTGTTGATTCAGATAGCCGGTGCAGGTGATGAACTTCAGGGTATTAAGCGTGGTATTATGGAGATGGCCGATGGCATTGCGATCAATAAAGCAGATGGGAACAATATAGATAAAGCGAATATTGCAAGGGGGCAACTCGATAATGCGTTGAAATTATTTCCTATGCCGGATTCGGGTTGGCAACCAAAAGTGTTGACTTGTTCGGCCGTAACTAATGATGGTATATCCAATGTATGGGAAATGGTTTCTGATTACATTGAATTTACAAAGAATAATGGCTATTTTAAAGCTAAAAGAAGTGAGCAATCCAAATACTGGATGTATGAAACGATTAATGAAAATTTGAGAAATAGCTTCTATCAGAATGAAAAAATTCAGTCTCTTTTGCCGGAATATGAAAAGAAAGTACTTGATAATGAGTTAAGTTCTTTTATTGCTGCAAAAGATTTGTTATGTTTATATGATAAGGTTTAAAGAATAAAGTTTTACGTAGTACGTTTTACGTTATCCGTTTTAATGCGGTTCACTTACGTAAAACTTAAAACGTACAACGTATAACTTAATAAAGGTCTATTTGATGATTTTATACAATTTAAATGCTGGCTATGTTTAAACGATATCTTATATTTCTTGTTCCTTTATTATTGCTAGCAGCATGTAAAGAGGAACCCAAGGACGTTTTTTCTGTAATTCCTCCTGACGAGGACACTACGGGAACTGCGCCTGTTATTGAAAGTTTTTACATAGGTACAGATACTTTTACTATATCTTCTACTATAATAGAAGGTTATATTGCCCTTCCTAAGGATATAAATACCGAAGCATTGAAGGCTACTTTTACAGCATCAGGAGTAGTAGAAGTAAATGGCGTGCTGCAGGAAAGCGGTGTTACCGAAAATGATTTTTCGAAACCAGTTGTTTATACTGTATATTCCGACTCGGGTAAAAAAAAGACTGAATATGTAGTAAAACTAACTACATTTACCCGGTTACCCAAATTGTTTATTACAACTAAGGGAGCGGCTATTATCAATTCCAAGGAGAATTATGTAAATGCTACTTTCAGGTTGGAACCAAACGGGCAGTATAACTGTGATGTGTTTGAAGGAACAGGACGTATAAAAGGTAGAGGAAATACGACATGGCATATGCCTAAAAAATCATATAAAATAAAATTAGACCAAGCATCGGGTTTGCTGGAAATGGATCCATATAAAGAATGGACATTGCTTGCGAACTACGCAGATAAAACATTAATGCGTAATTATCTGGCCAATGAATTGGCTACACTGTTGGATATGTCTTTTGCACCGGCACATCATTTCGTAGAAGTGTTTCTAAACGGAAAGCATGTGGGTAATTATATGCTTTCCGATCAAGTTGAGATTGGTAAAACACGTGTAAATATAACAAAACCGGGAGGCTATTTATTGGAAATTGATTTCCGGGCAAAAGATGAAACAATAGAAAATGTAGGATGGTTTGAGTCTTACGGAATGCCGGTAGCATTAAAAGAGCCCGATGAGATGACACCGGAGCAGTTTAAGATAGTGAAAGATTATGTAACGAAGGCCGATAAGGCTCTAAAAGATTATGCCGAAGGCAATAAGAATATTAATTATCGCCAATATTTTGATGAAGAAAGTACCATAAAATGGTTTCTAGTGAATGAGTTCTTTAAGAATTGTGATGCCCAAGGCTTTAGTAGTATCTTTTTTTATAAGGATAAAAATGATGATAAATTATATATGGGTCCTGTATGGGATTTTGATATTGCAGCCGGAAATGCCGCGCATCTTTCTGCATGTCAGGCTCCTAAAGGATGGTGGGTTAGAAACCAGCCCCGAATTAACCGGATGTATACAGACCCGGAGTTTGTAAAGAAAGTTAAAGAAATGTGGAGTCAATATAGACCTCAATTTTTGAACATTATAAATGAGGTTGATGTAATGGCAGAAAGATTAGATTTATCACAAAAAGAAAACTTTAAATTATGGCCAGACTTTGAAGACCCGTCTGGTTTTGTTGTCCCAGGTAATAAATCTTATGAAAAACAGATAATCTATCTGAAAGATTTTTTACAGAAACGTTTTGATTGGCTAGACACACAATTTCAATAAAATTTGTATTTTTTTTTATACTTCTCCCTTATGGATATCTTTGTCTATAGTATCTTGTTAATCGATATTCTGAAGGAAAAATAGCAAGTTTTATATATGCAAAATTTTTCTGAGCAGGTGTTATCTTTTATTACTTATGCAGCGTTTAGTTGTTTTTTTGCATCATTACCTATATAAACTCAAAAGGCAAAAAGGTAACTATATAAGAAAATGGTGGTTCTTAGTTTCTTATTTTCCAAGCGTAAGAAATTTTATATAAATTACAAATTTCATCAGAATATGAATATAAATATCGTAGAATAAGCAAAATATTTCATTTTCACTTAAAAAAGTTCTATATTTGCAGCAATAAGTCCCTGTAATTTTCGTTTTGAATTTATAATCCTTGAATTGTTATATATTTTAGGACTATATCATCTTATGTTCAAACAATATTTTATTTTTTTATTCTCGATCTTTCTGCTGATTGCATGTGAAGATCCGTTTTCTCCTTTTGAATCTCCGGTTGTTCGACAAGGTAGCATGCCTTGTATTCAGAGCTTCAGTATCGGTACAGATACTTTTTCAGTAACCTCTACATCAATGAATATTTATATAGATCATCCCGGGAGTATGAAAGCATATCCTTTGGTGGCTTCGTTTTCGGCATCAGGTATAGTGAAGGTAAATGGTGTAGTCCAGAAAAGTGGTATTTCTGTAAATGATTTTTCTAAGCCAGTTGTATATACGGTATATTCAGAATCGGGAGAAAAGAAAGTGGATTATACTATAAATACTATAACTTTTACCCGTTTGCCTAAATTATACATAACAACTCAAGGTGGCAGTCTGATTGATTCTAAGGAAAATTATGTGAATGCTACTTTTAGAATGGAACCGAATGGGCAATATAACTGTGATGTGTTTGAAGGTGAAGGACGCATAAAAGGTAGAGGTAATTCAACTTGGGGCATGCCTAAAAAACCATATAAAATTAAGCTTGATCAAGCGGCCGGTTTATTAGGTTTAGAACCGGCAAAAGAATGGGTCTTATTAGCCAATTATATAGATAAAACGTTGATTCGTAATTATTTGGCGTATAAATTGTCTGATTTGTTGGATATGCCTTTTTCACCGGCTCATGAATTTGTGGAGGTGTTTTTAAACGGAGAACATGTCGGAAATTATATGCTTTCAGACCAAATTGAAATAGGGGAAAGTCGTGTTAATATCTCGAAAACAGATGGTTATTTGTTGGAAATAGATTATCGGTCAAGAAGCGAATCGGAAGAAAATGTAGGTTGGTTTGAGTCTTCAGATATAACTGTAGCACTCAAAGATCCGGACGAGTTGGCTCCAGTGCGCTTTAATGCCATAAAAAACCACGTAATGACGGCTGATAAGGCATTGACAGATTATGCAGCAGGTAATAAAAATATTGATTATCGCCGGTATTTTGATGTGGAAAGTACTATCAGATGGTTTTTGGTAAACGAGTTTTTTAAAAACGGAGATGCTGCCGGATATAGTAGCATTTTCTTTTATAAAAACAAAGATGATGATAAGTTGTATATGGGACCAGTTTGGGATTTTGACATTGCAGCCGGAAATGCTGCTCACCAACCTTATTGTCTGGATCCAACGGACTGGTGGGTAATAAACATGCCGAGAATTAGCAGGATGTATTATGCGGATCCGACATTTGAAAAGAGGGTAAAAGAGATTTGGAGGCAGTATAAGCCTCAATTTATGAGTATTATACAAGAGGTAGATGTGATGGCAGAAAAATTAGATCTATCTCAAAAAGCAAATTATAAATTATGGCCGGATTTTAATGATCCCTCATATTTTGTTATTCAGGGTAATAAGACTTACCAGGGTCAGGTTGCTTATTTGAAAAATTTTCTGCAAAAGCGATATAACTGGATGGATGCTCAATTTAACAGATTAAGCATACCAATTACCACTTCTAATTATCCGGATTTTACGCTATTCCGGCAAACCCCATAAATGCCATTGCTAATAATCCAGCCGTTAATAAAGCAATAGGAGTTCCTTGCATTTCTTTTGGTGTTTTGTTTAGCGACAATTGCTCGCGTATACCTGAGAATATAACCAAGGCCAATCCGAAAGCAATAGCCGTAGAAATGGCAAAAAATACAGCTCCCAGTAAGTTCAAGTCTTTATTAATAACCATAATGGCCACACCTAAAATGGCGCAATTGGTGGAAATGAGCGGAAGAAAAACGCCTAATGACTGATATAGAGGAGGTGATATTTTTTTTAGGATGATTTCTACAAGTTGAACCAAAAAGGCAATAATCAGGATAAAAACAATGGTTTGCATGTATCCCAGGTTAAATGGATCAAGTACTTGTTTCTGAATTAAAAAAGTAACAATGGTGGAAATAGTCATGACAAAAGCAACTGCTCCCGACATGCCTATGGCTGTTTCCATTTTCTTGGAAACACCTAAAAATGGACATATTCCCAAGAACTGAGACAGGACTATATTGTTAACAAATACGGCTCCGATAAATATTAAGATGTAGCTCATTTGACTAAAAATTTAAAATTCAAAATTCAAAATATCGACATATCAATATGACATGTCGGTTCTTATTAATTTGCTAATTTTTTTGTAACTCTGTTGGCCAGTACTATAAGATATGCCAAGGCAATAAAGGCACCTGGAGCCAATACAAAAATAATCATTCC
>JAVBUB010000104.1:0-4984 GCA_031555675.1 Paludibacteraceae bacterium
GCGTGTTTTTACATTCATTTTTTCAAGCGCCGAATGCAAAGCCAGACTGTTGATCACAGTGGCCAACATACCCATCTGGTCTCCTTTTACACGGTCAAAACCTTTGGAGGTACCGCTTAATCCTCTTAAAATATTACAGACGCCAATCACAATAACTACTTGCACGCCCATATCTACCAATTCTTTTATCTGAACGGCATAATCATTCAGACGATTGGCATCAATTCCGTATTGTTGTGCTCCCATGAGCGATTCTCCACTGAGTTTTAATAAAATTCGCTTATATTTCATTATGATAAATATTGATAAATGCTTCGCGATAAATATGGATAAATGCTTTATTTATCTTGATTTCTTCTTAGATGCTTGGCGTTGTGCCTCAACTTGTTTTTTCTGGGCTTCTTCCAAACGTGCCATGAAACCCGATTTCTTTTTGGGTTTATTTTTATTTTCGTGTAATTGCTTCAACAGTTTTTCTTCGTCAACAGTAGCACGGATAGCATAGGTCTGTATAATGGTAATCAACGTAGAAACAAGGTAATAATAGCTCAATCCGGAAGCGTAATTATTAAACATAAACAGGAACATAAGGGGCATCAGGTACATGATATATTTCATACCAGGTATCTGCTGGTTACCCATATCTTGCGTAGCCATGTTGATTTTGGTATATATAATGTTTACAATGGTCATGAGTAAACAGAAAAGGCTTAAATGGCTACCGAAAAGAGGTATATTAAAATTACTCCAGGATATAATGGCATCATAAGTCGAAAGATCTTCCGCCCATAAGAAACTTTGCTGGCGCAATTCTATAGCCGATGGGAAAAACGCGAACATGGCGATGAGTATGGGCATTTGCAACAGCATCGGCAAACAGCCTCCCATTGGGTTTACTCCGGCCTTGCTATATAAGTCCATAGTGGCTCGTTGTCTTTCCTGCGGTTTATTGGCGGGTATTTTTTCGTTTATCTTTTCTATTTCGGGCTTTAATACGCGCATTTTGGCCGACGACATATATGATTTGTATGTCAACGGAAACAGTATTAATTTAATAACAAGTGTCATTAATAAAATAACAATTCCAAAATTTCCAATAAAGCCTCCGAAGAAGTTGAACATCGGAATAACCAATACGCGGTTTATCCAACGGAAAAGTGTCCAACCCAGTGGAACAAGTTTTTCCAACTGCAATTCGTCGGCTTTATCAATGCCTTTGTTATATTGATTCAGGGTTTTAAAATGATTGGGGCCGAAATAAAAATGAAAACCGGTTCTACTTCCGTCTTGTATATCGAAAGGAACGCCTGCTTTGACAAAATATTCTTTTAAATAGGGAGAAGCAGGATCTTTAACCACACTCTCTAACTCGGGAGAAGACAGATAAGCATCTGAAATAAGCACCGAAGAAAAGAATTGGTCTTTAAAGGCAATCCATTTTAATTTGTTGGGTATCGATTTTTTCTCGGATTTGCTCTCGCTCAAATTTTCTACATCGTCGCCCAGGAATTTATAATATAATTGCGCATACCTGGCTTCAAACTCTTTTCCTTTTTCCTGCTGGCGGATTTTTCCTTTCCATTGCATTTCAAGTTCATTAAAAAGAGGAGATAGAACGCCATTCATTCCAACAGGTACAATATCAAATTGTACCATATAGTTATCATTCGGAATGGTGTATACAAAATCGACATATGATTTTTTACCAGCAGTTAAACGCATGGTAATTAACTGTGAAGTATCGGTTTTAACAACAGGTTGTGCTTCGAAGTATAAATCGGATGTGTTTAATATCCGGTTATTAGCAGTGGTCAATGTGAATCCGTAGTTATTTTCGTCTTCTCCGGCAAATAACATAAGTGGCAAAGAGTCATATGTCCTGTAGTTTTTGAGTTCTACCGAAGATATTCTTCCTCCCTTGTTGGAGAAATTAATCCTAAACAGTTCTGATTCTACCTGAAGGCTTGCCTCTTCTCCTACAGACGCATTGGCAAAAGCACCAAAACGGTTTTCCCTATCGGCCATAACCTGTGCGGAGTCTAATATTCCGCTTTCTCCGGCTAATATATTTTCCTGAGTTAGTGCGGCCTGTTTTTCCTGAACTGCTTGTAACTGCGCTTCTATCTGTTTTTGCTTTTGGGCTTCTAGTTGCTCTTTACTAGGCTGTGTAAAAAAATAAAATCCTACAAAAATAGCGGCAATAAGAATAAATCCCGTCAGTGAATTTCTATCCATTGGTAAATTTTTCGTTAATGAGGTAGCAAAGGTAAGAAATTTAATGAAAAATGAAAAATGAAGAATGAAGAATTTGGATCAATGTAAAAAGCAGGTAAAGAAAATTTATATAACATCTGAATTTAATGCCAAAATAAATAATAGGGTTACAACGCCGGAGGCGTTTTCCTTTGAATAACTCCTAAATTTATTTAGGGGCAAGGAATAAGTAAATGTGTAAATTAACTCTGTTAAGAGTTCTCCAACTAAAAGATAGTCAACTCCTAACGGAGTTGGATTTAGTTCTGTTTTATCTCCCCCAAATAAATTTAGGGGTTATTTAAAGGGAAAGTCTTACAGACTTTTCTGTTGAAAAATACTTTTATTTCGTCAAATGATAAGCCCACCTATTTTTACATTGATCCGATAATACACGAATAAAAAAGTAAAAGTCCATCCGGCTTGAGGATATTAAAAACTTACAACCAGCCATAATTAATGCCACGCAACAAAACAACAGATACGTATCAGAACCTTATCGTTTCGCCACGCGGCATTGATCAAACTGTTATTCAACTTACATCAAGCTCCAACTAACTGTTAATCCCGCCATTACAATAGCCACCATACTCATTAACTTAATGAGGATATTGAGACTTGGCCCTGAAGTGTCTTTAAACGGATCGCCAACCGTATCGCCTACGACGCACGCTTTGTGGCAATCGCTGCCTTTACCTCCGTGGTTTCCTTCTTCCACATATTTTTTAGCATTATCCCAAGCGCCACCGGCATTGGCCATAAATATGGCCAGTACAAATCCGGATGCTAATCCTCCCACCAGCAGCCCCATTACCGCAGACACGCCAAAAAGCAGTCCAACCAATATTGGAGTTAAAATAGCCAACATAGAAGGAAATAGCATTTTGCGTTGTGCTCCTTTGGTCGCTATTTCTACGCAACGGGCATAGTCGGGAGTAGCCTCTCCGGTAAGTATGCCTTTTATTTCGCGGAACTGGCGGCGCACTTCTTCAACCATACTTTGCGCAGCACGTCCTACGGCATTCATGGTTAGCCCGCAAAACAGAAATGCCATCATGGAACCGATAAACAAACCGACCAATACCTTCGGATTCATCAGGTTTATTTGATAATAATCCATAAAATCGGGAATAGAAGCTTGTGCTACCAATACTTCATTACCATTCGAGAGCGTAATCATTGTTTGTCCGATGTGTTGCAATCCTATTTTTATTTCTTCTATGTAAGAAGCCAGCAGGGCCAAGGCCGTTAACGCCGCAGAACCTATTGCAAATCCTTTTCCGGTAGCCGCTGTCGTATTTCCGAGTGCGTCGAGCGCATCGGTACGTTTACGCACTTCGGGGCTAAGTTTGCTCATTTCTGCGTTTCCACCCGCATTGTCGGCTATAGGACCATAAGCATCGGTAGCCAGGGTAATGCCCAGGGTAGAAAGCATTCCTACGGCTGCAATGCCGATTCCATACAATCCAAGGCTCAGGTTTTGGGCGCTCTGCATATTGGCCACATCAAAATTAATGGCACATAAAAAAGCCATGATAATAGCCAATCCAATGGTAATAACCGGAATGGTGGTAGAAATCATACCCAGCCCGATTCCCGAGATAATAACGGTGGCGGGACCTGTTTCGGCACTTTTGGATATATTTCTTGTCGGTTTATAAGAATGGGAAGTGTAGTATTCTGTAACCTGGCCAATAATAATACCGGCTACTAATCCGCTGATAACCGAAAAGGAGATGCCTACCCAATTGGGAATTTGCAGTATATAAAGAATTCCGAAAGTAGACGCTGCTATTAATATTGAACTCACGTTTACTCCTTTACCCAGTGAGCCAAGCAATTGTTTCATGTCGGCGCCTTCTTTGGTGCGAACCAAAAATATACCTAAAATGGATAGAATAATACCTACTGCGGCAATAAGCATCGGTGCAAACACGGCTTTTACCTGCATTTCGGGAACCAGATAGAAAGCCGAAGCGCCCAACGCGGCTGTAGCCAAAATAGAACCACAATAACTTTCGTATAAGTCGGCGCCCATACCGGCCACATCGCCCACATTATCGCCTACATTATCGGCAATAGTAGCGGGGTTTCGCGGGTCGTCTTCGGGAATTCCGGCTTCTATTTTACCTACCAAATCGGCACCAACATCGGCGGCCTTGGTGTAAATTCCACCTCCCACACGGGCAAAAAGAGCTTGTGTAGAAGCTCCCATACCAAAAGTAAGCATGGTAGTGGTAATAATTACCATTTTTTGCGCTCCGGTAACATCAATAAAATAATTGAGCAACAGATACCATAACGAAATATCCAGCAAACCCAGCCCTACCACGGTTAAACCCATTACGGCACCCGACCGGAAAGCTACTTTAAGTCCGCTATTGAGCGATTTCTGCGCGGCATGCGCGGTACGTGCCGATGCGTAGGTAGCGGTTTTCATACCGATAAACCCGGCCAAACCGGAGAAAAAGCCTCCTGTTAGAAATGCAAATGGAACCCATTTATTTTGCACCTCGAAACCATAAGCCAATACGGCAAAAAATAAGGCCAGGATCACAAAAACAATAACCACTACTTTATACTGCTGTTTCAAGTATGCCATAGCTCCTTGGCGCACATGCAACGCAATTTCTTTCATAACGGCAGTACCTTCGCTTTCTTTCATCATCTGCTTGAAAAAATAAAGAGCAAAAGACAGTGACAAAATTTATGATATTATCAAAAAAAAAAA
>JAVBUB010000009.1:0-19351 GCA_031555675.1 Paludibacteraceae bacterium
ATGCTGGGTATCGAAAAGCGTGGGCACATGCTCATGCCCATTTTCCAAAGACACAATGACGAAATGGCCGCTCTTATCGACAAAGACTATTCCGCTTCAACACACGAGCGCTTTGTAACCACCATCAAACACACCCTCAATTTTCTGCAATGGAAATACCAAATGTCTGATATCGATATCCGCGACATCAATCACGAGTTCATCACCTCTTTCGAATTCTACTTGAAATCTGAGTGCAATTGTAATCAAAACACCTCCGTCAAGTATATTAAGAACTTCGGGAAAATTATCCGCATCTGTTTGGCAAATGGTTGGTTAGATCGCAATCCTTTTATGAATTACAAAGGCAAGGTAAAAGAAGTAGAACGCGTATTTCTCTCGCAAGAAGAAATACAAATGCTGTTCGACAAAGAATTTGCCACCGAACGCCTCAACCAAGTCAAAGACATTTTCCTATTTTCTTGCTTCACAGGATTAGCCTATGCCGATGTACAAAAACTCACCCGTCATCATATCGGCATGGGTGTTGATGGCGAGCGTTGGATATTCATCAATCGCACCAAAACCGATACCCGTTCCAATATACCACTGTTACCTATTGCGATGGAAATTTTGCAAAAATACAGTCAACACCCCCAAGTTCTCAATCAAGACAAACTCTTACCTGTGCTCAGCAACCAAAAGATGAACGCTTACCTGAAGGAAATTGCCGACCTCTGTGGTATTAATAAGGAACTTACATACCACATCGCCCGCCACACTTTCGCCACAACGGTTACCCTCACCAACGGCGTGCCTATCGAAAGCGTTTCCAAAATGCTTGGACACAGAAACCTGCGCACTACCCAACACTATGCCAAAATCCTCGATAAGAAAGTAGGCGAAGACATGCGTATGCTCAAAGAAAAGCTAGCCAATGCAGCGCAACCTATTTTACAAAAGAACGCCGCATCCTAAGAAATAATATAGGACATTATTCTCAAATTTGCCAGTCAGTGACCGCCAAATTTGAGAATCCCTAAAATTGCAAAGACTAAAAACAGGAACTTTTAAATTCAACAGTCAGCGACTGTTGAATTATAAAATGACAAAGAAAAAGCATAAAACAATCTACCTACTATTCGAAATAGTAAATTTTGCACAGATAACCGAAAAAAACCTGTTATCTATACAAAATTTACTATGTTTGTATTCAGATAAAAAGAATAAACAATGAAAGAATTAGAACAGTTCAGTATTATACCCGTTGATTCTGCCACATTATCAACGGTTTTAAATAATTATAAATTGCCCAACGACAAGATTGCCGCACTAGAAAAGTCGGGTGATTTAATTCGATTAAAGAAAGGCCTGTTTGTTGTTTCATCGGAAATAAGTAACCGAACACTGTCACGCGAACTGATAGCCAATCATCTTTATGGCCCTTCTTATATATCACTCGAAAGCGCCTTGTCTTTCTATGGACTTATTCCGGAAAAGGTACATGCGGTCCGTTCAGTAATTATGAAAAGAGCGAAAGCATTTTCTACACCACTTGGTAACTTTGATTACTCAACCGTTCCCGAAGACTATTTTTCAATCGGTATCTATCAGGAAATCATAGACGATCGGTATGCTTACCTGATCGCTTCACCCGAAAAAGCCATATGTGACATGATTGTAACTACTCCTCGGCTTCGCTTACAATCCGTTAAAGCTGTGCAAACTTATTTGGAAGAAAATTTGCGCATAGATCTTTCTGTGCTGAAAACTATTGATATAGATATTATCAAGCAATGTCTTGGTACAGAAAAGAAGAAAACAGAACTTACTCAACTTTTAAAATTTTTGAAACAATGAAACGAATGTGATAAAAATCACACTTTCGGAACCAAAAATGTGAAAAGGTGTAATTCTGCATTACGAATGCAAAATTGCACCAAATAAAAAGCACAAGATAAAAATCCCACGCTATAACTTATCAATCCACTTCTTGGTCCAATCCGCCAAGAAAATAGGAATATTTAGCAAATTACCATCCATTTTCAGGTTGTTAAGCGAATATCTTATCCGTAATTTCGGAGAGTAAAGCTCATTATAAACAGAAAGGCTTTTGCCCGCAACATTTTGAGCAGACTTCACTTCAATAGGAATAATCTCCGTTTTGTACTGTATCAAAAAATCAACCTCCGCTTTACCCACCGAAGTCCAATAACGAGGAGTCAGTTCAAACTGAGTAACCAGCGATTGCAACACAAAATTTTCTGCCATCGCTCCCTTAAATTCCACAAAAAGGTTATTGCTCGAAAACACAGTTTCAGAAGGCAATTTAGCCAAACGGCGCAAAAGCCCGATATCCGACAAATATATCTTAAATGCAGAGATATCATCATAAGAGCTTAGAGGAAGAGCCGGTTGCACACTCGCAAAAACACGGTAAATCAAACCCGCATGTTGCAACCAAAGCAAAGCATCCTCATATTCGCGTGCACGAGCACCCGTTTTCAATAGTTTATATACAAATTTTCGGTTCTCACGCGCCAATTGCGAAGGAATTGACTCCCAAATAGTCGAAATCTTAGGAATATCCTTATTTTCGGCATGCTTCGAAAAGTCCAAAGAATAAGCATTGAGGATAGCCTGCAAAACACTCTCAACCTGCTCTGTCCCCTTGTTATCAAGCAATGAAGAAACCGCTTCAGGCATTCCCCCACAAATCTGATACTTATGATACGACTCCGTAAGCTGATTAAAAATAATAGAAGGAATTTCACCCACCTCATCAATATTTTCAATAAACTCAAGAGCATCCGGGTTCTCGGCACTTATAAATTCCTTGAACGAAACCGGATACATCTTCAAAAAATCAACCTTACCAACAGGAAACGAATCCCCTTTCGACAATGAAACCCCGAGCAACGAACCAGCCGCAACAACAGCATATTCAGGCGCATTCTCACAAAAATATTTCAAGCTATTCAAAGCCTTATTACATTCCTGTATCTCATCAAAAATGATCAGCGTAGATTCAGGCAAAATAGGGACTTTCGTATAAAGAGCCAATTGCCCCAACAAGCGTTTCACATCTTTAGTCGAAGAAAAAAGATCCTTAAGCTCTTCTGTTTCATCAAAATTAAAATAAGCCGTATGCTCAAAATAGCGACGCCCGAATTCTTTCATAATCCAAGTTTTCCCTATCTGACGAGCACCCTGAAGTATCAACGGTTTTCGGTTTTCTTGTCTGCGCCACACATCAAGCTGGAGTAGAATTTCTCTTTCTATTTGCATAAAATCACATTTTATGTTCCGAAAATGTGATTTTTATCACACTTTCGGAACGAAACATGTGCAAAGATATGTTTTTTGCTTGAAACTACTAGAAAACTTAATCAGAAAAAAATTCAATAAATAAACATATAATAATTTCATTTATTTAGATTGAAAAATAGGCAGTAATAAGCATCAGTATAATTTGTTTTTGTAAATTTGGACAATAACAATAAAAAATATGTCTAAAATTATAGAAAAATACAATTTCATTGTCGAGGATAAATACGGAAATAATGTTCGAGTATTTGCTAGAATAGAAAAGGATAAGAACCTTTATTATTGGTATGTAAGTCATTTGACAAAACCTCAGGATGCTGAAAGAATTGGACTTTATCATGCATCTAATACTGAATCTACATTCGAAAATGCCAAAGCATTTCTTAATTCATATATTGCTATGATGAGGCGTTCTAAGGTTGTGGTGCCTAATGGAAATTACTAAGTTGAAACAATTAACTTGTCCATAAAAAGTAAATTCTGCATAGATAACAGTTTTTTTTCTGTTATCTATGCAAAATTTACTATAACTACTTCACCCAACTACACCAAACCATCCATTTCCAATAACCCCTCATTACAAAAAATCACACATTATGTTCCGATAATGTGATAAAAATCACACTTTCGGAACCAAAAATGTGAAAAGGCGCAATTTCGCATTCCCAATGCAAAATTACACCAAACCAAACACCACCTTCATACACGCTTATTATCCCCAAATTCCTTGCGTAATTTAGTGTAATTCCCGTTCACCCTCTCAATCTCTTACCCACCCAAAGAGCAGCAAAAGTCTTTCTCTCCAAACACTACTATTTCCGCAAAAAATCTCCCATTAACATCCGTTAATACTCCAATTCCATCTGCAAACAAATACTTTTTTATCCAAATTAAATACAATCTTCTTTGTATATAATTCGTTATTACATATTTTTGTATTGTTGGTTTTTTTAACAATATTACAACTAAAGCACGATCATTTAATTGCAACATCCGATGAAACATTATTCGCAACCATAAAACTACATACCACACCAAAAAACACATGGAAAACAAACACACCAAAAACTACACACTCAAAGACTTCACCCTGCAAACCCTCCGTACCGACGCTGTCGACCGGACCATACAGTTCAAGAAATGGACTCAGCAGACCAAACAAAACGATCACCAATTGTTTTGGACAAAAGCCTACAGCCCAATCAAACCTGTTATGACCATCCAAGACCCTACTACCGGGTCCAAACGCGAAGTCATTTCATTCGTATCAAACGATTATTTAGGCATGTCCCAGCACCCCGAAACCATCCAAGCCGGAATAGAAGCGCTCCAAAAATACGGTACCGGAGCATGCGCGGCGCCATCCATCGGCGGATATCTGGACATACACCAACAACTCGAAAAAGAAATAGCCCAATTCACAGGACAAGAAGACGCCCTCATCTTCTCATCCGGTTTCGGCGTTAATGCCGGAGTGCTAAACGCACTATTGGGCAAAGAAGATATTGCCTTCATCGACTCTCAAGTCCATACTAGCATCCTCGACGGGCTGTTTGGAACAAACACCAAAAACATCGGGCACAACAATCTCGAGTACCTCGACCTCGTACTCCAACGCGAGCGCCACAAATACAAAACCGCCATGGTTATTATCGACGGCACCTACTCGCAAGATGGCGACCTCGCACCACTGCCCGCCATCGTTGCCCTCTGCAAAAAACACAACGCACTGCTCTATATGGACGACGCCCACGGCATTGGTGTATTAGGCAAGCACGGTCGCGGCATTGCCGAACATTTCAATACGCTCGGCCAAGTCGATATCATTACCGGCACATTCAGCAAAGCCTTCGGTGCCGTAGGCGGATTCGTAGCCTGCTCTAAAGACATGGCCGATTACCTGAGGCTCCATGCCAACACCACCGTATTCTCGGCATCCATTGCGCCGCAAGCTACCTGCTCAGCGCTCAAGGCCTTGCAACTGCTCAAGGCAGACCAAAGCATCCTGCAAAAACTATGGGATAACATCAACTACCTACGCCAACGCTTGGCAGACGAAGGCTTCGACACTAAGCAATCCGTTTCGGCCGTTTTCCCCATCATGGTAAGAGATCCCTTCAAAACATACGAACTCGCCCGCTTGCTCAAAGAAAGGAACATCTACACCATGAGCATAGTCTATCCCGCTGTAGTCAATAAAGATTCCCGCGTGCGTGTAAGCCTCACCGCCTCGCACGAAAAGCAGCATTTGGACTATCTCATAGATTCTCTTTGCCATATCGACAAACAACTAAAAATAAGACAATAGAATTATCCGGAAATGAAAGAAACAGCAGAAAAGAAAAGACGCCCGAGAAGAACCCAAGTCAATTTGAAGAAAGATCTTTGGGAAGCCTTAGAAAAACTGATCACCCAAAACGGATTCGGTAATGTTGCCTTAACGGCCCTTACCAAAGAAGCCCAAGTAGAGCCCATCGTCATCTACAAAAATTACAAAAGCATGGACGGGTTGTACGAAGAATACACAAAAACCTGCGACTTTTGGTTTAAAGACATTTTCAAAGTCGATGAAAAAATGCTACCCAAAGATAACCTAAAGAAAATGCTGGTCGATTTGGTAAATGAGCTTTACGAGAACGAAATCATGCAAAAGATGCTATTGTGGGAGCTCAACAACAACAACGACATCCCCCGAAAGATAGCGCAAACAAGAGAGTTTCACTCCGGAGGCCTCATCAACTATTTCAAAGAAAACCTCCGCGATATGAAAACCCGCTTTAGCCCGGCCACCGCGCTCATGATATCCGGTATCTATTACCTCATCATGCACCGCAAAGTATCTACATTCAGCAACATCAATTTTGATACCCCCGAAGGCAAAGCCCTGCTGATAGATACCATCAGTTCGATGATTGATTTACTCTATGTAAAAAACGATACATCCAAAAGCGAAAAACAACAATATATGGAAGATGTTGCCCACAGGCTACTACTAAGCGGAGTCGACAAAAACATTATCACATCAGCCACAGGCCTAAGCATAGAAGAAATAAACAGCCTAATCCCCTAACAGGGTTTCAGACCCTATTAGGGTTGGCTGGAAATAACTTAAAATATAGACAGTAAATAAAAACAAAAAAGTTCCGCAAAGTGCGCTAACACAGTTGCGGAACCCAAAAGAAAGGAGGACAAAGCCACTTTCCTTTTCCCTCTCTACAGCAGAAAGGATAAGTGCAAAGGTAAAAAGAAAAACAAAATCAGAAAGATATGAAGTAGTAAAAGCTACTTCGTATCTTTATTTCAGGCATGAAGTGGGAAAATTCATGATGTAACGGATAAAGAGCGTCGCCGAATCTGAGTAAGGTGCATTTTATCAAAGATTAGGGTCTGGTAAAATAGAAGCCATTCTCCAATCAATTTAAAATTTAACAAAATGAAAAATCATGTCTTAAGAAAAGCCTGTTGGCTTTTAGCTCTGCTATTTTGCGGAGCATGGATTGCAAGTGCACAAACTCCTAATTTAATTAATGGATTTCCCTGTATTCCTGCAGGTAGTAGTGGTCATACATATAGTATAAGTCTCAGTAATTATCCCGGTTATAATGTTGTAAGTAGTAATTGGAGCGCTTCCGGTGGTATAAACCTAGACGGAAGCAGTACTACTTCTGCATCAATTTCTTCATTAACCGGAACAACTTATAATACCGGTTTTAGCAAATATGGCAAAGGAAGAGTTTCCGTAGAGGCTGTTTTAAGCAAAACAACTCCGGTGTATATTCCATGTGGGCCAAATAATGCAGATACGGTAACCTGCTACAGTACTCATACGATAGAACTTTCAGATCATTTTGACATTTGTAAGTCATTTAGTATTCCTGATGGGAGTGTTGATAACTGGATAGTCGGGCCGGTATGCGTGTCGCCCGGAGAGGAAGTGACCTATTCCATTGCGCCATGGATTACTTTAATGCAACCGGACGAGGTTGGATATGACGAATATGTTTGGTTTGAAGGACTACCGCCAAGTTTCGCACAAGATAGTGTTTTATATTTCTCAGCAGACAGGAGCTCGGTTACTTTTGTAGTAGGGCAGTTAACAGGAAATGATACAATCAGTGTTCAGGTAGGAAAATGTAACGCATCAAACACTTTATTGAAACTTGCTTTGCGTCCTGCCATTCCGGCTCCGATTATAACGCCTTTGTCTTGTGTGGTGGGTGGAGTTCATCCAGAAACATTTACCATCCAAAATCAGGTGCAAGGAGTAGATTATATGTGGTCATCGGACAACTGGACGCGGATTAGCCCAAGCAATGTTGGTACTTCTATGACTTACCAAACAGATAATACAGGGGCTGCAAATATTCGCGTAGATGCAAACTATACGAGTGGAGCCGGTTGCCAAAGCATATTTTCTACAACTCAAGTAACACGAAATTTCGGATCCCTTTCTAAAATCGTAAGCGAATCGGGAGAAACATGTCTGGAAGCAGGCACACCTGTTAAATTTATTATACAACAAGCACCTACGCCTGCTACTTTTAATTGGAATTATGAAGATTTGACAGATTGGACTTTTGCTGATGTAGAAGCTACGGAACATGGAGATGAAATCACACTTATTCCCGGCTTAAATGCTGTTTCGGGAGAAGCTTTGCGTGCCACGCTAAATGGTTGTACTAATTCTTTCCGCGAATTCCAGTTTAATATAAAACCGGGTGATGCAGATTCTATAACAAGTTCAACAAATAGCTTCTGTATAGAAAAAGGAGAAACATATACTTTCTCTACCACAGCAACAAGTCCTACTCCTGATGAATATTCTTGGGATTTGGGCGAAGGTTGGAATCCTCGTTATGGCACCGGATTAAGCATTACATCTACACCCGAAGGCGATGTTATTGCAGACTCTATCCGTGTTACACCAAAAGGATTAAGTGGTTGTGATGGCAAATCCAAAGCGGTAGCAGTGGCTTATCCGCCAACAGCACCAACAGGAATTAATGTTCCAACAAGCTGTATTAACTCCGGTATGGAAGATGAAATTACACTATCTGTTACGGGAGGAGCGATATCTGGCAATACTTATTCATGGGATTTAGATGGTTTAGGAGAGCTTACATCGTCGCAGGATAATGGCGCTATTATAACAGTACAAACTAATGGAATCGATAATGTATACAATGTTACTGTATCATCTACTACTAATAATACTGTTTGCGCAAGTTCTTTGCCAAGTGCGCCGGAAGAAATTACTATAGAAGGTTTACAATTGGATGAAATTAGACAAATGTCGAACACAGGAGGTGTTTACTATCGTTTATACCCTCTCGATTGGGATGAAACCGAATTTAATATAACTTGGAAATTGGATGGAGAAACAGTAACTAATCCAAGTTATAGTGATAGAACCGTTTCCGGATTAGGTGCAGGATTAATAGGCAGTAATGAACATGATTTTTATGTTCTAATTGCAAGTACTGAATGTACTACCAAAATTGTATTTGCTACAACAACGCAGACATTCTCTTCTAACGGTTTGAGGGCTGCTAAATTAAATGCTACTCCTCAAATTTCAAATGTGCGAAAAGTAACAATTATTGAAGAAGGTGATGATGTTAGTGAACTCTCTATTTACCCTAACCCAACTAATTCAACTGTTAATGTTGCTTTGCCTTTGGCAGGTAACGCAGATGTAGTAATAGCTGACAAAAGCGGTAAGATTGTAAAAAAATTGAGTAATCAACCTCAAAATTTCACAGTTGATGTTTCTAACTTACCAACTGGACTTTATGCGCTTGTTATATACCAAAATGGGAAGCGTTTTGGAGAAGAATTTCTAAAAAAATAATCATGTGAATAGTTTAATGGAAGGGGGAAACCTCTTTCCATTAAACTTTTCGTAAAAATAAATCCTATGAAAAAAAAATCTTTTTTTACTATTAAATGCTTGCTTATAGGAATTGGAAGTAGTACAATTTCTATCGTTGCTCAAACTGCTACTACCGACGAAGGTATGGAAATCAATGGTGTAGTTTGGGCTACACGCAATGTAGATGCACCCGGCACTTTTACTACAACTCCACAAGATTATGGAAAACTTTACCAATGGAACAGAACAAAAGCCTGGGATTATAATAGAACATTTCCAGTACCGGGATGGGATAGAACCGATCCGCCTGCGAGTAATACATGGAATAACAATGTATGCCCGACAGGTTGGCGAGTACCTACTAAGGAAGAATTCGAAAAACTGTTAGAAGCTCCCTATACACTCACGATTAAAGAAGATGATTATTATTATGATCCTAAAGACGACTTTCCTTATGGTTATACTTTTGGAATTGCTCCCGACACTATTTTTTTACCTATGGGAGGTTCGCGGGATTTAAACGATGGAATGCCATTTATGATGTCTAATAGAGGTTATTATTGGAGTTCTACGATGAGTTCCCGATCACAAGCTTTTTTTTTGTATTTGGATGTTACTATTTCGATGCACTCTTATTATCCAGTTGTATCGGCTGCTTATACTCCTAAAGCACTCTCTGTTCGTTGTGTAAAAGAAGATGCATCGGTAACATCTTTAACAAATATCCACAACGAAGAATTAAAAATCTATACCCGTCACCATACTATTGTAGTAGAAAATACAAACGGTAAAGTAAACATTCATAACACCACAGGGCAGCTTATCGCCAGTAGAGACGGGGCGAGCCCCGTCTGTGAGATACCCGTTCCCACAGCAGGCATATATATAGTTCGTGTAGGCAATCACATACAACAGGTAATGGTAAAATAAAATAAAACTTATAAATTTATGAAAAACACATTATTACTTATTGTATTCATACTATTTGTTACAAGCAATACATTTGCCGAGACAATAACCGTAACAAACAATGCAGACTCAGGCGTAGGAACACTACGCAATGCTGTGGCAAATGCAAAGAATGGCGATGTGATCGTTTTTAACAATAGTATTACAACTGTTTATTTCGCAGGAGTAATCATAATTGATAAAAACATTACTATTAGAGGAAATGATACCAACAACACCATTTTTCAAAATGCTGCCGTTTGGACTGATACTGCACATAAGAAACGCTATTTTGAAATCTTGCAAAATGCAGAAGTTACGCTCAATTACTTAACATTGAAAGATAATACGGCAAACTGTAGTGGCGGTGCAATTACAAATGATGGCAAACTCATTCTTAATAATTGTATTTTTAGTAATAATAGGGCTTTAGATAGTGGTGGAGCAATTTATAGTATATCAGGTAGTACCTTAAAAGTAAATAATTGTTTTTTTAGTAAAAATTATGCTCCATCATTAGGCGGTGCCATTATGAATAATGGAGATTTGAATATAAACAATGGCATTTTCAATGATAATTACGGAGGTAATGCAGGAGCAATTTATAATGGTTCTCATGGTGGTACTTGTAATATTAATGATGGAACTTTTACCAATAATTCAGCATCATATGATAGTGCTATTTCTAATTATGGCGATTTGCAAATTACAAATTCTATATTCCAAGAAAATAATAGTACACAAGATGCAACAATAAACAACAATAAAAATGCAACAATAGTCAACTGCTTATTTACGCAAAACACAGTAGAAAATGGTCTTAATCCGGAACGGGGCATTATTACAAATAGTTTATCATACTCAGTTTCATCTACTACTATCATAAATTCTACTATTGTCAATAACTATGGAGGGCACGGTGTTTATATAAGTCGAGGTAACTCATTATCTATTTATAACAGCATTTTATTTGACAATGCGAAAAATGATATACATTACATTTTAGGAAATTTAATTGTGCAGAATTGTCTCATCGGTACAAGCAATATAGATTTGAATAACAATAATAATATCATTGCCGAAGATCCGCTCTTTGTCGACAATGGCTACAGCCCACAGCAAGCTAGCCCGGCAATAGATGCAGGAGACAACACATACCTTCCTGTTTGGCTTACAAAAGATTTAGCAGGCGAGTCGCGTATTAGAAACAATACTGTAGATATGGGAGCTTACGAGTTTCAAAGCAGTACCTCGTCAGCAAGCTCCCCGGCTTCTGCCGTAACCTCAAACATCTATACTCGCTACCATACTATCATTATAGAAAATGCAGTTGGCAATATAAGCATCCACAGCACTACAGGACAACTTATAGCTCATGGTACACAAACAGAATTTTCCGTACCCACAGCAGGCATATACATCGTCCGCGTAGGTAATCACATACAAAAGGTAATGGTAAAATAAAACCTATAAATTTATGAAAAACACATTATTACTCACTACATTCATATTATTGCTTACAAGCAATACATTTATAATTGCACAAAACAACGCTATTAATGAAGGTGTAGAGATCAATGGTGTTATTTGGGCGACGCGTAATATAGGCATGCCAAATACTTTTGCTGATAATATCGAAGATGCCGGTATGTTTTATCAATGGAACCGTAAAATAGCATGGCAGTCTGTCGATATTGTAACTGATTGGGATAGCAGTCTTCCTATAGGTAGTACATGGGAAAAAGACAATGACCCAAGTCCTACTGGGTGGCGTATACCTACTTTTAGTGACATTCAAAAACTGTTAGATAATAACAAAGTTAACCGGACATATGCAATCGAAAATGGTGTATCTGGTACATGGTTTATAGACAAAACATCAAATAAATCCATTTTTCTACCTGCTGCAGGCTCTCGAAGTCATAGTGAAGGTGTGCTATGCCTCGTTGGCTCGGTCGGTGACTATTGGAGTGTCACACAGGGTGCTGTTAACTGTGCATATTACTTGTTCTTTAATAACAGTGGACTTGCAGACTGCCTAAATAGTGGCTACCGTGCTCTTGGGTATAGCATTCGTTGCGTAAAAGAAGATGCGCCGATAACATCTTTAATAAACGCTGGTAGCGAAGAAATTAAAATCTACACCCAGCCTAATACTATTATAATAGAAAATGTAACAGGCAAGGTTAGTATTCATAATACAGCAGGGCAGCTCATAGCTCGTAGAGCCGAGGCGTGCCACGGCTCTATCATTACCGTTCCCACAGCAGGTATATACATAGTTCGCGTAGACAATCACATACAAAAAGCAATAGTTCCTTAATAAAGTTTAAATCCTGTCGGGCGACTATTACAAAACACTAGACAATACATGATCAAAAAGTAAAAGCCTGTCCGGCTTGAGGACATAAAGAAATATAATCATTCAACCCTGAATTTCGCTTGCTGAGCTTGTCGAAGTATGAACCTCGAACTCTAAACCTTGAATTACAAAAAACAGATGCACCAATTCGTATCAAATCTCAATAAAGACCTGTACACCAAACTGCAAGCCATCGAGTTAGAACAATCCGATCTTATCAAGAAAGCGCAACAATCTACCCTTGCACTGACAAATGCCTTGACCACTCTCAAGGCATTTATTATTCAACATACATTTGTCGATGAGGCCGAAGAAATCTGTTTCTTCAAGGAAATTAAACCCGAACTTGTTGGCCAGCTGCTCTACCATATCAAGATTTTTAACATCGAAAGCCGCCGTCCTATGGGAATCCGTCAGATACAAGAAAACTACCTACGCCACGAATTGGAAAAACTCACTTTCTTTCACAACAGCCATCTCGATTTTTATCAATATTATCGCATGAAATCCACCTATCTCGACGATAAATATTTCATCCGCGGCAAACAAGACATCAACCTTTGTGATGACAACCTCATGTTTTACATCGATCCCGGCTGTTCCACCAGCCACGACCACCTCGTAGCCCAAATCATCACCAACGACCGCCTGCAAGTCTATCTAAATACCGAGTTGGAGAGCCTTGCCTTCAAGTCACCCAATACCAATGGGGAACAACTTGTGAATACCCCATGCCTCCGCTGGACAGAAAGCAAAACCTCCCTTGTCGAACTCATCTACGCCCTTGCATCGTCTGGTGCCATCAACAATGGCAACTGTGAGCTACGCGAGCTCACAGCCATCTTCGAGCAAGCCTTCAATATACGCATGCAAGACATCTACCGCACCTACCTCGAAATCAAAATCCGCACCAACCCCACAAAATTCCTCGATACCCTCAAAATCGCTCTCACCCAAAAAATCGAAGAAGAACTTTAAACGCTAAGTTGACTTTTACAATTACAATTATCGACTTCTTTTATCATTCTAAAAACCTTCTTCCCTTTTTTAGGATAAATTGTTCTTTTCCCATCTTTAGATTTTCGGTGCTTGCTAAACCAAACCTCATAGCATTTACCCTCGATTAATTCAAACTTACTCATATTATTACTATTTATTTTTTATTCGTGAATAGATATTTATATCTCCATCACCTATAAATAGTAATGCTTTTGAATTAAATGTAAATAGAACAAAATTATTTTATTCTCAATACAAATTTTTCAATGAAGTCCCGAAGGGACTAAATATGCATAACCCCGTGCAAGTGCAACGCAGCTCGGGGTAAACGAATCTCCTTTCCTCATCAACCCCGAAGCGGGTTGAACAAATTTCACTAAAAACCTTATAAAATAGTAATAAATTAGTATAAAATGTGAATAACACCCGCTAAACCTTCTTCCGGTCGGCCTCGTTCGGTGAGCCTATAAAAGCAAGTGAAGGCAGCGTAAAAATATCCGTTGTTTGAAGTTTCGACTAAAAAGAGAAACAAGTTTCGGAGATTTTAGCTGACAAGCTTAGCTTTTTAGTGCGAAGCGAACGCAACCTTGATCTTTTGTTCTTTTATATCAAGATAAAAGTAAATAAGAAACAAACCAATAAAACAATTTTAACAAAGGGTAAAAACTATTAATTGTAAATTATTTTCTTTCCCAATTGGCTACATATTGTGAATAAACCTCAACAACCCCTCACAACTTTGCAACCAAATTTCCTTAGTGCACATTGTGAAAACTCTTAGTGTCCTTTGTGGCAAAAAAACTTTAAATCATTGAACCGGAGGTCATGACCAATGGGAATAAATTGTCTAATTGTAAATCGTTAAATTGTAAATTAAATTATGCCAGCACAAATCCTTACCACCGACGACCTGCGCGAATTCAAAATCGAGCTCCTCGAAGAAATCCGCATCATCATCAACCAACAACCCAACCCCGCCACTAAGAAATGGCTCAAATCCGCCGAAGTGCGCCGCCTGCTTAATATTTCACCCGGCACCCTTCAAACCCTGCGCCTCAATGGCACCCTGCCCCACACCAAAATCGGCGGTACCATTTATTATAGCACTACCGACATCGAGAAAGCTTTATCATCATCCATGAAAAAGACTTCTAAATCTCATTTTCTCGACTAAACGGATCGGCCTACGACAGCTAGCGTTAAGAAAATTCGGAAGAACAGGATAAGAAACAAAAACTGTTTGAGCGCAGCGAGTTTTTTTGTTTCTCTGTTCTGTAGAATTTTTAGCGTAAGCTGTCGTCAGACTTGAACTTTTGGTTCTTTTGTTTCAAGAAAAAAGAACAGAAGAACAAAAAAACTTTGTGCCCTCTGCGGTAAAAATTCTTAATTCTCAATTCTTAACTCTTAATTAAAAAAAATGAACTACATCAAACACCTAACCGGATTCTTTCACCGTGTCGCTACCGACCACCGCCTCAACCCCACACATGTAAGCCTCTACATGGCTATCTTTCAGTTCTGGAATGCCGGACACTTCCAAAACCCTGTAGCCATTTCCCGTCAGGAGCTCATGCGCATCAGTAAAATCTGCGCCAAAGCCACCTATCACAAGTGCATCCGCGAACTACATAACTACGGCTACCTCAACTACCAACCATCGTTCAATCCCTACAGGGGAAGCCTCGTTTACCTGTTCGATTTTCAGGCAAGCATTGCACAACCACCTATCCACGAGCGTATCAAAATCGGAACAAGCGTTGAACAACTCCTAAATAATATAAACGATATAAACGAAAACAATATGGATAGCACCACACCGGGAAATGATGTAGTAGTAAAAATTTCGAAAAATAAAGTAACCCGTATCACGAAATTAGAACAAGCAGAACCCCTTCCTCCCGTGGAGAAGTCGAAGCCCATTGCCACTCTCGAAGAAATCCACGCCTATTTCCTTGCCCAAAACAGCACGCAGATCGAAGCCCAAAAGTTCTACAACTACTTTCAAAGCAACGGTTGGAAAGTCGGCGGCAAAACACCCATGAAAGACTGGCAAGCCTCCGCCCGCAATTGGATACTCAATGTGCCTCGCTTCAACCCCCAAACCCAGCACAAAGAACCCACACCCGGCAACCTCAGCACAAACATCAAAAAAGACTACAACGAACCGTTATAATATCAAAAACAAAAATGAAGCATACTCACATTCAACAATCCGGATCGGCCTACGGCAGGTAGCGTTAAGAAAATCCGGAAGAACAGGACAAGAAACAAAAACTGTTTGAGCGTAGCGAGTTTTTTTGTTTCCCTGTTCTGTAGGGTTTTTAGCGTAAGCTGCCGTCAGCCTTGACTTTTTTTGATTCCTTTTTTGTGTCAAGACAAAAAAGGAATTGGGGTTATAGGGGCAAAGCCCCTAATGAATGTATTAGCAACTATATCAATTTAATTTTGTCATGTACTAAAAGAACAGAAAAAAACCTTAGTACCCTTTGTGGTAAAACTCTTAATTCTTAATTTGTGAAATTTGAAGAAAATATCCTCTTACTCCAAACCAAAGGCCAAGAACTCTTCGGCCCCCACTTCCATATTCACGAAAGCGACCACGAAGTAGTTCAAAAACTGTTAGCCTATTTCCTGCAAGAAGAACAATCCGCAGCCCGCCTGAAAATCAACCTGCACAAAGGCATACTACTTACTGGCCCCATCGGTTGTGGCAAAACAAGCCTCATGACACTCATGCGCTTGGTCTCACCACCTGCGCAACGCTTCCCCGTCAAATCCTGCCGCGAAATTACCTTCGAGTTCATCCGCGACGGTTACGAAACCATCCAGCGATACAGCACCAACGCCTACAACCACAGCTCCGGCCGTCGTCCCTACACCACCTGCTTCGACGACCTCGGTTCCGAAAGCGCTCTCAAATACTATGGCAACCAGTGCAATGTCATGGGCGAAATTCTCCTGTCCCGCTACGATCAGTTCATAGCCCACCACATGCTTACCCACGCCACCACCAACCTCTCCGCCTCCGAACTCGAAGACTGCTACGGCAACCGTGTTCGCTCTCGCATGCGCGAACTCTTCAACCTAATAGCATTTGATAGCACAGCAGGAGATAAAAGGAAATAAAAAACAAAGTCTTTAAATCACTTAATATTCATGAAAAATATACATATATTTGTGTCATACAACAATGTATGAATGAATATAAGAATAGTTGACCCGGTAAAAGCTGATTTCTATGTGAGAAATCAACAAATGATCGGTGATTGAAGAAAAAGATTTATATCCCATTCCAGAGCAATGGGACATAAACCTTTTTAATACTTGGCGATTAATATTATTTGTTTGAGCAGTATGAATAAATTATTTTTTTAGCTATGGAATTAAATGTGCTACAGGCAAATTACGGAGATGCGATTCATCTAAGATTTAAAGATGAAGAAAATTATTATCGTAATATTCTTATTGATGGAGGAACATCTGATACATACGAATTTAAAGATGTGAGAGGTATTCACGATGGAGACTTAAAACAAATAATTAAATTGATAAGAGATAGAGGAGAAGTTATTGATTTACTTATTCTAACTCATGTTGACGATGACCACATTGGTGGAATTCTTAAGTTTTTTGGTAAAGAAACACCGAAAGAAGCCTTTATAAGAAAAGTTTGGTTTAATTCGGGGAGGTTAATTTTCGAATATTTTCGAGAAAAAGAAATAGAAGATAATCTATTACAATTCAATGTTAAATCAAGTTTAAACACAAGTATCCCACAGGGAGTTATATTCGAAAAATATATTAAAGAAAACAACATGTGGGATGGGAACCTTATCAAAGCTTTAGATAAAATAAATCTATTTGGATTAAAATTCACAATACTCTCTCCTTCCGAAGATAACTTGAAATCTTTATTATGTAAATGGGAAAAAGAAGTACCTAATTTAGATACTACAAGATCGAATGATTATCACATAAGCCTAAAAAAACACATCGAATTAGACACATTCAGAGAAGATAAATCAATCCACAATGGAAGTTCAATCGCATTTTTTATTGAATATGACAACAAAAGAATATTATTTCTTGGTGACGCATTCCCTCAAACGGTTACAGAGTCTTTAAAGCAATTGGGATATTCTTCGAAGAATCCATTACGACTTGACTTTGTAAAACTATCCCACCACGGAAGTAAAGCTAATACAAGCACAGATTTGTTAGACCTAATTGAATCAGAAAATTTTATAATAAGTTCTAATGGCGACAGGTATCAATTGCCCGACAAACAGTGCTTGGCGCGGATTGTAAATCACAAGGAAAAAGCAAATATATTTTTTAATTATCCTTCAATGATAAATAAAATATTTACCATTGAAGATCTCAATGATTTTCCAGGATTAAAAGTATTACCTATAAAAGATATTATGAAATAAATAAAATATGGTTGGAATAGCAAAATTTAGAAATTTCATAGTGAAAGTAGGTGATGGCAGTGGTTGCTTATTTCAGCCAATGTCAGAAGACTATTCGTATGTTTTGACAGCAAAGCATGTTGTTGACGGTCATGATTCGATTAAAATAGAAAGAGAAATATTTGAAGATGATGGAAAGATAAGTTCTATAGAATTAGAAATTATAGGGCAACCATATTTTAATTCAGATAAGAATAAAGATGCTGCAATAATAAAAATTAAACGCGTTGATGATTTAGACTTTTTGTTAAGAATTGATGATCCTTCTGAAAATCTTGAAAATTATTATATATGTGGTTATCCTGAATCAAGAAGTGATAACAATGATGGATATCGTCAAGATAAATTGACAGTATCACATCCAAAGGAATATGGATATATTGAAGCCGAAATAGGGAAATTTATAACATACAAAGAAGTTGTAGGACAATCAGGTGGTGGTATTTTAAAATATGATGGCAGTTATTTACTTGCAGGAATTCAGAAAAAGATGTCAGAAAAAGATGAAAATGAAACGCTAAGCAAAATAGATTTTATGCCACTTTCATTTTTTGATGAAATTATTGAAAAAAGTCAAGGTGCATTAACAAAGCTTTACCCATCCTATATAGCATCGTTCACTAATCTTATCAATAAAATATTCCCTTTAGAGGATATTCCAATAGAAAAAACGAGAGATTTGATTAAGAGTGAGTTGCAAGAAGTTGCAAGAGAGCTTTGTAGTGAATTTACCCCAGAGAGAATATTGAAGAAATATGAAGATTCATTTGTACTTAATGATAAAAAACTAGTAAATAGTGAATATTTATGGATCTCATTTTTAGAATTACTCGTTCTAAATCAGATTCATACAGAAGATAAAATAACTTTGGAGATGTTATCAAATCTTCGCAAGAAGAATAAATTACTTTTTGGAAAAGCGAATAAATGGGCTGATTTAGCAGAAAGTATTTTTAAGGCTGATCTATCGGAAGTTGAAAAAGGTGGTTGTGTAGTAGTTGCTGTATTAGGAGATCCCACTCCCACTTTAACAGAATGGTCAAAGGATATTATTCCTGATATTTGCAAGGTTTCAATAAAGGGAATGACAATTCATTCAACAATTACAAATCCATTTGAAGAATTAACCTTCAAACATATATATGCAATACACAAACATATTATAGATAATTGTCATTCTTTTGCTAAAGCTAATAGTATTGATATTTCTGACATCTTAAAAAAACAAACACATGGAATATTTGCTCCCTGAACTTTCAGAACAGCTGAAAAAAGAATATAATTTAGACGATATTAAAATAATCAAAAACAAATATGTTTCTGATTATTATTCCGTTTTTATCAAAATGGTTGTAAATAAAGATACATGCGAAAGGTTGAATAGTAGGATTG
>JAVBUB010000155.1:0-2681 GCA_031555675.1 Paludibacteraceae bacterium
TTTTTGCAGAGGTAGTCGAAAAGTTTCGATGTTATTTTCTATAAAATCATGCAGCTTTTCAGATAATTGTAAAGTAATCGCCTTTTCTGTGTTTTTCACATTGTAAATTTCGGATATAACAATGAAAATCGGCAATTTCGCAGAACTAATCCTTGCCGACAAATCGTATATTTCGCGCCAATTTTTGACAAATTCCGGCGGGAAAGTTGCGGCTCCCTTTGTGTCCCAATTCCGCAGCAACGAATATCTATTATGTATTTCTATGCCATTCTTATTCACCCAGCCTGTTGATTGATAGTGATTAATAAAACGTTCAACTTCAGATTTTGCTGATTTTACGCCTTTTTCAAAAAAAAGAATTTCAAAAAAAATCTCTCTTTCTAGGACTGATACCTCATTTCCTACATTCTTTAAAGAGAGATTCTTTTGTTTACTTTCCTTTACTTTAGTTTGTGAATTATTCGACCGATTTATTTCGTTATCCGGTCGAATAATGTCGTTTGTCGGCGGATTAAATGTTTTAGATGTATTTTTCGGCAATTCTATGAGCCAATAATCCATGTTAATTTCAATCTCCTTTCGTTCTGCAGTGGCCTGCACATAACGCCTTTGAATACCTTTTGAAGTCAGCACATTGAACGACTTAAATACGGTTTCGTCAAAAAAACCACGTCTAAGCAACCCTTTTACAACTTCGTCTACATTATTTTTTGAAACACCTTCAATACCTATATTCTTTGCGAATAATAGACATTCGTCAGCACCCCATTTGTAGTAATATCCGTTTTTATATATTTTGCACAGTAACCGGATGGTAATATATCCGCCTTTCACACCAAATTTACCTTCTATAAGTTGTATCTTATCATCAAGGAAAAAATCGACATCAAAAGGAAAATAATCTATACCTATTTTGTTTGGTCGAGCCATTTGGTATTTCTAAATCTTCATTGAAAAATTGCTATTTCTGTTTATTTGTATTTTTTCATGCGTTAAGTGAAATGTATTTTAATAATAGTCATTTTAACAAAATGAAATGTGATAAACCATTTTAGAAAACAGAGTTTTATTGAAATTCGGTTACTTTTATTCCAATACATATTGATATGAGGTGTGACGGCAAGTTGTTTTTTCATCTTGCCAACTTTGGCTATTGGTCTTATCATTTGAATAGCTTTAAAATGTTGTTATCTTTTACTTTGGGACAAAACAGGTACTAAACGCAAAAGCAATATTTTTTATTATTGTTTTACAGGATAGCCAATACGCTCGCAAATGAGTTCCATTTGCTTGGGCGTAAATTCTTTTTGTCCTTTTTTGTAGCCGCTTTCTTTGAGTTCTGTTTTCAGCACTTGCAGCTTCCGCTCAACGAGTTTTACGGAAGCCCCAAATTTGGGGCTTTTCTCTTTTATACTGCGGATTGTGGGCATTTCTTGCTTACATCAAATTACACCAAATTACATCTATTTACATCATTTTTTGCGCCCCAAATACAAAAAGGGTGCAAAACTCTTTGCACCTTTTTGGTTAAATTCCTACATCTCACTAACAGAGGCGTTAAGAATGATATAAAAGGGGTGCAAAAATTATCTTTTGTCTCCAATATCAATGATAAATATTATTCACCTAAAAACAAAGAGTATGAAAAATGTATCATTACGTTATGTATTAAATTTTCAACTACAGATTTACATAAATATTAGATTTTGAATTATCCACTGCCGAAATGATCTTTTTTTCATTTTGTTTCTTTTTCTCGTGAAAAATCCATACCTTTGTTAAAGATCTCAAAATCTAGTTGTTATGAAAAAATATACCTTTTTCTTATCCTTATTGCTATTCTGCACTATAATAACAGCCCAGTCGGCGCCGATTGCATCCATAACTTTATCTGATCCTGCGGTCGAAACTAATTTAAGTTTACACATAGCGACCCAAGCAGACGCTATCACTAATAAGACAACCAAAGGCGCAATGGCATGTATCTTTATTCCCGCCAATAATTATGCCTATTTTAAAACAACAAATGGCGCCATTGCCCAAACAGATAACAATCTGATTGTAAAAATTACCTATTTCGATGAGGGAACAGGCGATATGCAATTTCAATACAATGCAACAGGCAATAACTATAAAAACCAGAATATCAAGAAAACCGGTACCGACAAATGGATTACCACAACCGTGGCTTTAACCGACGCTACTTTTAAACAAGTACAAAATAACAATTGCGATTTCCGTATCGGGGCCAATAACTATATTCGGCAGATAACCATCGAAAAAGGAACACTTAATCCTGCTTCGGAACCAAAAGTACCCGTAATTGCCAGCAATTATTCCGAATTTATCGGGAAAACCGTAGCAGGTTATCAGGCCTGGTTTTCTACTGGGGATGCTACTTCGGGCTGGTTTCACTGGAATGGAACCCAACAACCCTCTCCAGCAAAATTAAGTTTTGAAGTATATCCCGATGTAACCGAATACCAGGCATCTGATCTTGCACAAACCGGCTTTGCCAATTTCGGAAATGGTAAACCTGCCAAACTGTTTAACTCTGCCAATACATCTGTCATCAATAAGCATTTCGATTGGATGAAAACTTATGGACTGGATGGTGTCGCATTACAACGCTTTATTAATGGCATTGGAACTGTTATCAATAACTCGCAGGATGCTGTTCC
>JAVBUB010000088.1:0-5160 GCA_031555675.1 Paludibacteraceae bacterium
GGATGCAAGAAATTATGACTTATGCCTGGACAGTTCCAAGTTAGGATTTGAAAGATGTGTGGAAGAAATCAAATCATATATACGGGTACGTTTCCCTGACTATGCTATATAGGATTTGAGTAAAAGAACATAACGAAAATAAGAATCCTCAAATACTTTTAATAATTAGAAAAACCCTCAAAATAATAAGAAAATCCTCGAATTATTAAAAGTAAAACAAGAAAGAAATCCTCAAATTATTAAAAGTAATTTGAGGATTTCTTTCTTGTTTTATTTTAATGGAATATTCGCAGAACTCCAAAAACCTTGCCAAGTATCTTACAATCATCTACAATAATGGGATCCATACTGTCATTTTCCGGTTGGAGACGAATATGACCATTTTCTTTATAAAAAGTTTTTACAGTAGCGGAATCATCAATCAAAGCAACTGCCATCTCTCCATTACGCACAGTATTGCAGGCATTAACAAATACCTGATCACCGTTAAAAATACCGACATTAATCATAGAATCCCCTCTTACTTTAAGGATAAAGGATTCTCCAGGAGGAATAACCTCTGTCGGAACAGGAAAGTAGCTTTCAATGTTTTCTTCCGCTAAAATGGGCTGACCAGCCGCTACATGGCCTAATACAGGCAAGCTGACCATTTCCGTACGAATCATCTGGAAGCTGTCATCACAGATCTCAATGGCTCGGGGTTTTGTAGGATCCCTTCGAATATATCCGTTTTTCTCCAATGTTTCCAGATGTGAGTGAACAGAAGAAGTAGACTTCAACTTTACTGCCTCACAAATATCACGTACTGAAGGGGGATAGCCCCTCTTTAAAATTTCGTCCTTTATATAATCTAAAATTTCCTGCTGTTTGGCCGTAATTTTCCCGTACCCCATTAGTTCTCCTTTCGCTTCACAAACTGTTGTTTATTATATAGTAACACAAGGAAAAATAAAAAGCAAACATATATTCCAAATATTTGTTCGGGTATGAGTTGTTTTCTCTATAATAGATTGTCAAAAGGAGTTTTTATACAATTTATTTTTCAAAGTTAACATAATTATATTATGTTAACTTTTCCTGATTTAAATTGATTTTTCAGCAATTCATACTATTATTATAAAAGATATTTATATGTCAGAAAATTTTTAATACAGAAAGTAAAATTTTCTGACCAAATAGAATGACAATGTGATATAATAATACTAATATAGCAGTCAAAATATTTTATTTGGAGGTGTAAGTATGAATACTGTTATTACAATAGGACGTCAGTTTGGTTCAGGGGGCCATGAGATAGGAGAGCAGGTAGCAGAATACTTTGGAATCCAATGCCTGGACAAGGAATTGCTTTCCAAGGCAGCTAAGGAAAGTGGATTTTGTGAAGAAATGATTCAAAATCATGATGAAAGACCGACCAATTCATTTCTTTACAATCTGGTTATGGATACCTATTCTTTTGGTTATAATGCAGCACATTTTGTAGATATGCCAATCAGCCATAAAGTATTTCTGGCGCAATTCGATACCATTAAAAAGATTGCAGACGAAGGTCCGTGTGTAATTATTGGACGTTGCGCTGACTATGCATTGAGCGAAAAGAAAAACTGCGTTAGAATTTTTATCTATGGTAACGAAGATGAGAAAACCAAACATGTTATGGAAAAATACAATATAGATGCTGCCAAGGCAAAGGAAATGTGCATGAAGAAAGACAAGCAACGTCAAAGCTACTATAATTATTATTCCTCTAAAAAATGGGGGCGTGCTGATAGTTATGATTTGTGTGTTAACAGCAGCGTACTTGGAATTAATGGAACGGTAAAATTAATTACGCAATATGTAGAAGATTTTGAAAACAGATAGTAGTAAAAATATAACAATAAAATGGCACTTCTGATATTAGTATCAGTGGTGCCATTTTCATAGCCTGTTAGTAATTTTTTCATAGCCTGCTAGTAATTTAAAACAATTATATATAAATAAAACCAAATGTTTGGAATACATTGATACCGGAATATTATAGATGCCGGAATATCATAGATGCCGGCATATCATAGATATCGGAATCCTATGAATAAAAATAATTAATAATTTAATTAATATTATTTAAATTGTATTTAATTTAATGTTTAAATATTCTCAATGCAAATATAAGGTAGGGAATGTCTTGAATTGATATTACTATCAATTAGGAATATAGAAATTGTAAGCTCATAGCCATTAAGTCAAATCGAACTATTCGCAAAAGACAAGTTTAACGAATAGTTTTTGCGTTTATTAGTTCATGGAAGTACTTTAAGATCATCTTAACCGTACCCAACCTTTGGTCAGGGTATATGCTGATGTTATGCCAACTATTGTTTATTAAACTTTTAGTGAATAAATCAGTCGTCTTCTTCTGGGCTTTCTTCTAAGTTGGTTTGGAAATCAGGTGGGGTTACCTCACGATAATCTTCCTGGCTGTTATATTTGGTTACGTAGTTATTGTATATAGAATTATTTTCATCAGAGATCGCTTTTGAAGAAAAACGATTTTCGTATGGTGATTTGTAGCCAGTGCCCGTAGATTTTATTTTGGGTTTCCTACGGCGTTTTCGAGTAATAAAAAAGGTATAAACATACATGGCGGCAATTAAAATAGCAATGATTACAATTATTTTGGTCATATTAGCAGCGTCCTTTCATTCAATAAAATAATTTAAATAACCTAAACCGTTTAAATAGTCTGGATCGTTTAAATAACCTGTTTCATTAGTTTGATCCCAGATCATCAGAATCTAATATTACAGTAAAAGGTCCATCGTTAATCAGAGAAACCTTCATGTCTGCACCAAATTCACCGGATTGTACACTTGGAATTTCTTTACGGCATTGGGCGATTATATATTCATATAGCGAATTGGCCAGTTCCGGAGCGCCGGCGTTGATGAACGAGGGACGGTTCCCTTTTTTACAATTGGCATACAGTGTAAATTGTGAAATAATTAACAATTCGCCATTTACTGCTTTAATATCTAGATTGGTTTTCTCTTCGGCATCCTCAAAAATTCGCAATTGAACAAGCTTTTTAATCATTTTATCGACGGTTTGCTGATCGTCGGTATTGCTGATGCCCACTAATACCAGAAATCCCTTTCCAATGGAGCCTATCTGCTGCTCTTCTACTGTGACAGATGCCTGGCTGACGCGTTGGATTACAAACTTCATAAATACTCCTCTTTCTTTTCTTATTTTAGATTATCTGTCATTTCAATTATTTGTAGCTCCTGGAGTATCTTTATTTTTTGGATTATCTGTCATTTCTGAATTATTTGTATTTTGTTGATTATCTGTTGCCTCTGAATTATTTATCGATTCAGAATCGTTTATTGATTCAGAAGTGCTTGTTGATTCTGAATTGTTTGTTCCTTCCTGATTATTTTTCGGGTTATTTATTCTTTCTAAAGGAATGGTTTCTTTGTTCTTACCGGCAAAAATGCTTTTACTTTTCCTTTTTTCCGGCCGATACTTGATAAATGTATTTTCTTCAATCGACCCAACATCCAGATAATCGGAGGTATCCATAGACAGCCCTTTCTTTTCCAGCTTCTGATTGATGTAGCCTTTTACACCTGCATATAGGACTGCAAAAATTGGAACACCGATCACCATTCCCATAATACCAAACAGACCGCCAAAAATGGTTATGGAAAAAATAACCCAGAAACCTGATAGACCAGTTGATTCTCCTAATATTTTGGGACCCAGGAAATTGCCGTCAAATTGTTGTAAAATAATAATGAAGATAACGAAGTAAAAGCATTTCACTGGATTAACCATTAAAATCAGAAACGCACTGGGGATGGCCCCCAAATAAGGACCAAAAAAGGGAACAACGTTGGTAACCCCGACAATAACACTGACCAGTACCGCATAAGGCGTTTGCATCAGACTGGTACCCGCGAAACAAAGGAAACCAATAATAATAGAATCGATGATCTTTCCACTGATAAAACCAATGAATGTTTTGCTGGTAAAGCGGCAGTTTTTAATGATATTATTAGCCACTCCTGTTTTGAACAACGCATAGGTAATTTTTTTTGCCTGACCTGCAAACAGTTCTTTATTATATAATACATAACAGGAAATAATAATTCCAATCATAAAATTCCACATCACTTTAAATACACCAATCAAGCTCAGCGAAACTGATTTTACGATTGTTTCCATTTGGGGAATGATGACAGAATTCAAATACCTTTCAATTTCTACCGAATATTTATCCAGATTGTCCATAACAAAGGTATTAATATCCGGGTTGTCCGACAAGAATTTATTTACCCATTTGGTTATAGTTGCTGTAAAAATAGGAAATTGAATGGAAATGCTCTTGATACTTCTGACTAACTGAGGAATAATCAGTGAGAAAAATCCGTAAATAACCAAAAGAACAATTAGCATGGTGATAATAATAGCGATGGCTCTCATCAATTTTTTCTTTTGGCTATTCACTTCTATCTTATTTTTCAGCATAATAGGCTGGAAAATCCTGCCCTCCAGCATATTTACAACCGGTGTCAGCAAATAGGCAAACACAATTCCATAAATGATGGGCATAGCTATTCTGGAAATGGTTTTGAGGGTTGAACTGAATTGGGTACCATTGAATAACAGATAATAAAAGCAGATACTGCAGATAATAACTGCCAGTGCTATAACTCCCATGTATATATACTTTTTATCAGGACGAAATTTCATAATATTTAAAACTCCTTTGACTCACTATGTTTTCTATTTTATCAAAAATTACTATAAAAAACAAACATTAATATACTTTTACTACTTTAATTCAGAATTAGCAAGTATGTCTGATTCAATCAATGATTGAAGAAAATACGTTTATCAAGTATCGACCGAAGAAAAGGAAAAGTAAATGCAATTTTGCCGGTAAAAATAAAGAAACCATTCCTTTAGAAAGAACAAATAACCCAGAAACCCTCTTTTACTTCTTTTCTTTTACTTGTTTTACTTCTTTAAATAAATAATACTCTATGGAATATGGTCAAACTATGATAAAATAAAATTATAATTTTTTAAGAAAGAAAAATGAGAAAATCGACAGAAAGGTTACATAAAACAGCTATGAAATTACAGCAAGTATTAAGCTATGTGCGAAAAGCC
>JAVBUB010000185.1:0-5866 GCA_031555675.1 Paludibacteraceae bacterium
GATAAACGAAGCCATCGAGGTATTGAGTTATCCCGAAAAAAGGAAAAAATACGATGAATACGGCGAAAATAGGAAGCATGGCGAAGAGTACGAAAATGCTCGTCGACAGCAAGCTCAAAACGGAGGATTTGCCGATTTTGATGGAGGAAACTATCAATATGGAGGATTTTCTGACAATGATATGGGCGGTTTTTCCGACTTTTTTGAAAATCTTTTTGGAGGCCGTGCGGGACGAAGCGGAAGAAATGCAAATGGTTTTAAAGGACGGGATTACCAGAGTGAATTGCATTTGAGCCTTCATGATGCCGCGCAGACGCATAAACAAACGCTGACGGTAAATGGTAAAAATATTCGTATTACTGTTCCTGCCGGAATTGCCGATGGACAGGTAATTAAATTGGCGGGGCAGGGTGGACCCGGCATGAACGGAGGCCCTAATGGTAACTTGTTTATTACTTTCGTTATTAAAAAAGATCCCGATTTTCAAAGAAGAGGCGATGATCTGTATACGAATACATCACTTGATCTTTATACGGCTGTATTGGGTGGAGAAGCGACTATTAATACACTCGACGGTAAAGTAAAACTAAAAGTGAAACCAGAAACGCAGAATGGCGAAAAGGTACGATTGAAAGGTAAAGGATTTCCGGTGTATAAGAAAGACGGCCAGTTTGGCGATTTGTTTGTGACTTACAATATACAAATACCAACCAATCTTACCGATCAACAAAAAGAACTGTTCAGACAGTTAGCTAACACTTAAACTCGAAGTAACATGGAAAAAGAATTGATATTACTAACCGAATATTGCAAAAATAGCCGTGCAGAGCTCGATTTTATCCTTAGCCTGGAACGCGAAGGCCTGATAATAATGGAAATACGCAATAATATTAAATATCTCTTGCTATCGCAATTAAAAGATATGGAATTGTTTACCCGCTTGCATTATGACCTGTCCATTAATATTGAAGGTATTGATGTAATTCATAATCTCTTGTCGAGAATGGAAGAAATGGAACAGGAACTTGTTGTTTTAAGGAGGCAACTAGCCCCTTAAATCCCCCATGGGGGACTAAGAGGGAGTGGTTATTTATTTTTATTTCTGATAAATATCTGGATAGGAGTGCCATGAAAATTCCACCTGTCACGAATCTGATTTTCCAAATATCTTCTATAAGGCTCCTTTACATACTGCGGTAAATTGGCGAAAAATACAAAAGTCGGTATCTGCGTATTAGGCAATTGAGTAACATATTTAATCTTGATATATTTTCCCTTGATAGCGGGTGGTGGATATCTTTCTATGGCCGGAAGCAACTCTTCATTAAGCCCATGTGTGCCCACTTTTCTTTTTTTATTCTCAAAAACCTCTACAGCCGTATCAATTACTTTAAAAATACGTTGTTTGGTAGTGGCTGAAGTAAAAATAATAGGAAAATCAGTAAATGGAGCCAAACGTTCACGAATCGCTTTTTCAAATGTTTTAATTCCTTTGGCATCTTTAGCGTCTGTTTCTACCAAATCCCATTTATTAACACAGACAATTAATCCTTTTTTATTCTTTTGAACCAATGAGAAAATGTTTAAGTCTTGACTTTCAATACCTCTGGTGGCATCAATCATTAAAACACAAACGTCAGAATTTTCGATAGCACGAATAGCTCGTATAACCGAATAATACTCAAGATCCTCGTTTACTTTGGCTTTTTTACGGATTCCTGCTGTATCAACCAAGTAAAAGTCGTGGTTAAACTTGTTGTAACGGCTATAAATAGAATCCCTTGTAGTTCCGGCGATATCGGTAACAATAGTACGTTCTTCGCCTATAAAAGCATTGATAATAGACGATTTTCCTGCATTGGGACGTCCTACAACGGCAAAACGCGGAAGACTTTCGTCGAAAATATCATCAACTTCTGTTTTTGTAGTAAAACGACTGACAAGTTCATCCAAGAAATCTCCTGTTCCCATACCGTTTACGGCAGAAAGGACATAAGGATTACCCAGTCCGAATGAATAAAACTCGGCGGCGTTATATTGAAGATCATAGGTGTCGGCTTTGTTGGCCACTACCATGATATTCTTTTTAGACTTCCTGAGCATAGTAGCTATTTCTAGGTCTATATCCGTAATACCACTGATGATATCTACCAAGAAAAGAATAACATCTGCTTCTTCAATGGCAATGCTAACCTGACGTTTTATTTCATCTTCGAAAATATCAGATGAATTACTAACCCAGCCTCCGGTATCGATAATCGAAAACTCCTGTCCGTTCCATTCTACCTTGCCGTATTGACGGTCGCGGGTAGTTCCTGCTTCTTCGTTAACAATGGCACGACGGGTTTGGGTAAGTCTGTTGAAAAGAGTAGATTTTCCTACGTTGGGTCTACCTACAATGGCTACTAAATTTCCCATACTATAATGATGCAACTTTTAATAAACCTGCAATAGGCAGGTTTTCCCATTTGTTGCAATTGAATTTGAAAAGTATTTCATCACACGGAATACGCGGATTCAGCAGAATGACGCGGTATAACGTATGTTTGAATTTGGCTGCAAAGTTACTTAAAAAATATAAAATATCAATTTAAAATTCAATATTTCCCCTCTCTTGTGCAGAGGGGGTAGGGGGAGAGGTGTGAATTGAGTGCTCTTATGCTTTCTCGTATTGTTCTATTGTTATTTCTTCTCCGTCAAAGACGGCATAAGAAAACAACTTTATCCAATCGCCGATAATGAGAATACGGCTTTTATTTTTAAGCATTAAATCCAGGATAATATGCCGGTGACCGAAAATAAAATAATCAATATGTTCTTGTGTATAAGATTTGGCAAACTTAATCAAGTGCTCTTTTTCTTCTCCAAGGTAGGCATATTCTTCTATTTGTCCATCTTTTTTCTTGCGGCTATGTTTGGACCACGCCAAACCGATACCTACGCCAATCCATGGATGTAAGGCCGAATACAATACCTGTGCTACCGGATTGTGGAACATCCAGCGTATAAACTTGAAACTACGGCTCGGGTCACCCAATCCGTCGCCATGTGCCAGAAAAAACTTCTTGCCATATATTTCCGTTACATAAGGCTTTTTATGAACCGTTAACCCGATTTCTTTTTCGAAATAATCGAATACCCACAAGTCGTGGTTACCAATAAAAAAATGAAGATCAATACCCATATCGGACAGTTCCGACAGTTTACCCAAAAAACGTGTATATCCACGTGGCACCACTAGTTTGTATTCATACCAAAAATCGAACATATCGCCCAGCAAGTACAATGCCTCGGCATCCTGTTTAATCTCATCAAGCCAAGATACCAGTAACTTTTCTTGTTCACGCGAATTTTCGACCATTAAAGAACCTAAATGGGCATCGGATATGAAGTATGTTTTTTTAGCCATTTATTTATGTTTAGCGTTGACAAATATATAAAAAATATACATTGAAGTAAATTGTAGATAAGCTATTTCTAATAAAGGGAGTATTATAAAACAAAAAAGCCTGCTCAATGAGCAGACTTTTTTATATAGAACAGTAGCTTGAATTATTCCGAAACAACTTCCAAAGTAATTTCAATAGCAACTTCTTTGTGAAGTTTTAATGTTGCTTTGTAAGTTCCTACTTCTTTAATAGCATCTTTAATAATGATTGCTTTTCTGTCGACATTGTAGCCTGCTTTTGTCAAAGCATCAGCAACTTGTATATTACTTACAGAACCGAAAATTGTACCGGTAGAACTTGTCTTAGCTCCAATAGTAAGAGTTAAATCTTTTAGTTTAGCAGCCAATTCTTCAGCTTCTTTTTTAATTTTCTCCAACTTGTGAGTTCTTTGTTTTAAATCCTCAGCCAACATTTTTTTTGCCGAAGGAGTAGCCAAAACGGCTTTCTTTTGAGGAATAAGATAATTACGGCCATAACCGTCTTTTACAGTTACTACATCATCTTTATATCCCAAATTAACGATATCTTCTTTTAATATAATTTCCATTGTTGTTCTCTCCTTCTTTTTATTTCATCATATCGGTTACATAAGGAAGCAAAGCCAAATGGCGTGCTCTTTTTACGGCTTGACCAACTTTACGTTGAAATTTCAACGAAGTTCCGGTAAGACGGCGAGGCAAAATTTTACCTTGCTCGTTCAAGAATTTTTTCAAAAATTCGGCATCTTTATAATCAATATATTTGATACCGCTCTTTTTGAAACGACAATATTTTTTCTTTTTAACTTCTACTGAAGGAGGAGTTAAATATCTGATTTCTGATGAATTTTGTGCTGCCATGGTTTATTTCTCCTTTACTTCTTTAGATTTTAAATTTCTTCTCTTTTCTGCATACTCATTAGCATACTTTTCCATTTTGAATGTTAAGAAGCGAATGATTTTTTCATCACGACGGAAATTAATTTCCAGTTTGGCAATCAATTGAGGATCTGCATCAAACTGAACCAATTGGTAAAATCCTGTAGATTTTTTTTGGATAGGATACGCTAACTTACGCAATCCCCAGTTCTCCTCATGAACAATAGTTGCTCCCTCTGCTGTAAGGAAGTCTTTGTACTTGTTTACTGTTTCCTTCATCTGTGCATCAGATAAAACGGGAGTTAAAATGAAAACAGTTTCATAATGGTTTAACATAACGTTTTTAATTAATTAGTTATTAAAATTTTTAGCGGTGCAAAGATAAGAAAATAATTAATAATTAATCATTAATAGCTAATATTTTTTATATTTCAAAACATTAACCATTAAACTATGGTCTTATCAGTGTAAAATGTCCCAAATATTTTTTTTCTAAGTTATTCAAATTAATAATATACCAATAATCATCTGTTGGTACAGGAATATTCTGGTACAAGCCGTCCCAGCCGTCGAAGTTATTTTCCCAACGTCGCAATAGTTTTCCAAAACGATCGTAAATTTCAACATGATGGCTCTGACATTCAATGTTCTCTATTAACCATTTGTCGTTTATTGAATTGTTATTGGGAGTGAAAAAAATTGAAATTTCTATTTCCGGACAAGAGTCGGCATTTATTATTTCCAAATAGAGTGTTTCTATATGATTACAACCTTCTGCATTGGTCGTTGCTGCATAATAAACACCCGCGGTTGCGTAGTTGCTGCCATGAAATGTATACGTTTCTCCTTCCTTCATTTTGACATATTCCGGTACGCCGAAGGTATGTTTGAATACAGTCATGTCCAATATAAGAATGCTGTCACAACCGTTTATTATTGATGGCAACGTTTGCGTGTAAATGTCGGTTTTTGTAATGATTTGTCCTTTGAAATTATACTCATCGTCTTCGCACATCGTTTTTACAAAAGATGTTGTATTAGTTTTTTGATTGATGTAGATTTGTACCCAAGCGGTGTCTTTCGTTCCACTGCAATCCATTTCATATTGAACGGAATCTCGCGTTATGGTTCCAAAATCATCGGCAACAAGAATAGACAGCACATCGTTAACAATGGTTGCAGTATTTCCGGTTAATGTAGGTGGTGTAAGTAATGTAACAACAGGAGAAGAGCAGGTATAAACAGCTTTATCAAGCAAGGATATGTTAAAATTCAACACATTGCAATTGGCACGCACCGTATCGTTTTTCAACTCAACATTTTCTATTATTGAAGGATCAATAACTTTCAAATTCAACACCAAAGTACTATCACAACCATTTATTACTGATGGCAGCACTTGTGTATAGATGTCCGCTTCTGTAAGAATTTGCCCATTGAAATCATATTCATTACCTTCGTATATAGTTTTTGTAAAAGATGTTGTATTAGTTTTTTGATTGATGTAGATTTGTACCCAAGCGGTGTCTTTCGTTCCACTGCAATCCATTTCATATTGAA
>JAVBUB010000092.1:0-10705 GCA_031555675.1 Paludibacteraceae bacterium
AACGCGGGGAGCAAAAATTATTACTTTCTGCAATAACAAAAGTACTTTTAATAGAGTCGTAATAACTGCCAGCCATAATAATGAAACTCCAATATTTATTTCCAGTATGCTTCCAGTTATTTATGTCAGAAAAATCGTTTAATCTCTATGGGTTTAATGAGGATGTCTCAAAATAGAAATTAAGTCTCTGAGAATTGAGTATTCGCGTTCAGTCTCAGATAGATGTCCGAATACAAAGAGGGTGAAATCACATTGTGAGACACCCTCATTAAATAATAATACGATAAGGATTATTATTTATTCTTAATCCACTCTACAATCCATTTTCCAACTTCGCTCAATTTATAAGCCTTTTGTCCGTTGGCGATATCTTCGGTTACAATACCTGCATCCATCGAAGCAGTAACAGCCTCACGAATCAAAGTGCCTTCTGCTTGTAAGTCAAATGCATATTCAAACATCAAGGCGGCAGATAATATAGTAGCCAACGGATTGGCAATATCTTTTCCGGCAGCCTGTGGATAAGAGCCATGTATAGGTTCGAACACCGAAGTATGTATTCCAACCGAAGCTGATGGTAACATTCCCAATGAACCTGTAATAACAGAAGCTTCGTCCGTTAAAATATCACCGAATAAATTCTCAGTTACCAATACGTCGAAACTCTTTGGCCATTGAATAATACGCATAGCCGCATTATCTACAAACATAAATTCCGTTTCAACATCAGGATATTGCGGAGCAATTTCCTGTCCGATTTGTCTCCACAAGCGAGAAGTAGCCAATACATTGGCTTTATCTACAATCGTAACCTTTTTGTTTCGCTGTCTGGCAAATTTATAAGACAAGTGAAGAATACGTTCTACTTCTTCGCGGGTATAAATACACGTGTCATAAGCGGTGTTGCCATCTTCGGCTCTTCCTTGTGGACGACCGAAATATAAACCACCGGTCAATTCGCGGATACACATAAAATCGGCTCCTTCAACTAAATCGGCGCGTAAAGGAGATTTATGTAATAAAGACGGAAATGTGCTAACCGGACGAATATTGGCGTACAATCCAAGATCTTTGCGCATTTTCAATAAACCTTGCTCCGGACGAACTTTTGCCGAAGGATTATTATCAAATTTAGGATCACCGATAGCTCCGAACAATACTGCATCAGATTGCATACACAATTCGTGAGTTTCGGGTGGATACGGATTTCCAACCTGATCAATGGCGCAAGCTCCTACAATCCCGAATTTGTAAGTTAATTCATGACCAAATTTTTCACAAACCGCTTTGGTTACATTTAATGCCTGTTCTACGATTTCCGGCCCGATACCATCTCCCGGTAATACAGCAATGTTTAATTTCATATATTATTGAATTTTAAAAACGATGTTTTTCGAATGCAAAGGTATTTCTTTTTTCCCATTAATAAAAAGCATTCAAAACTTTTATCTATTTAAATTATGTGAATAAAATTGTTTTGATTTTTAGGTTTAATGCTCACTTATACTTCTCTTTTATTTATGCAACATAAATGTTAGGGCTTGCAACATTTGTTATAACTAATTTATATACAATGAATTAAATTTACATAAAAAATAAAAGAGTTATGAAAAGGACAATATTATTGATTGTAGCAGCAATATGCTTTGTAGCATTGGGCTGCAAAGATGATGAGCCGGGGAAAGACAATAAACCGGTACCTCCCAAAGAAACATATTATAGAAATTGTGTATCCGATATCCATGATTGGTATTATGTTCCCGAAAGCGAATTACGCGAACGTTTCAATTTTTATAAAATGACAGGAGTTAACATATTACGTGTAGAATTATCATGGAGGAACCTTGAAAAACAAGAAGGCGTATGGGATGAAAATGAAGGCATTTTCGACTATTTAAGAATAGCTAAAGAATACGGTTTCCGTACCAAAATAATTTTAGGTGTTATCATGGATCCTCCGCAATGGTTTTTCGATAAATATCCCGCGTCCAAATTTATAGACCAAAATGGTAGAACAACACCCAATTGCTTTAGCTTTTGGTACCCCGATTTGAAAAATGTTATTACGGAAAAATCAGATAAAATGGTGGCAATGCTTAAAAGCAAAAACCTCTGGGACAATGTCGATTTTATTATTCCGGCATTGGGTTCGGCCGGAGAACCTATATATCCGCCATTGTGGACACTTCCCGCCGGATTCACTTCCCAGACATTTTGGTGTTATGATGACAATGCACAGCTAAGTTTCAGGGAATATGCGAAAAGTAAGTATATTACTGTAGATGATGCGAACCAAACATGGAGTACAACATTTGCCTCGTGGGATGAAGTTGAAGTGTTGCAACCGGGAACCAAGCCGGGCCCTTATTGGAATGATGTATTGACCTGGTATCGCGATTTCAAACGTTCGTATATCGAATGGCAGACCCAACAGGCACAAAGTTATGTAGCTGGTACATCCAAGAAACTCCTGGTTTATATTCCCGGTGTGGAATATACCGAGTCGGGATGGAATAGCGCGGTTCAAACCGGACGAGGAAATGATGATATTATGGTAATGGCCGACTCTAAGTTTTTAGTTGATTTGGCTGCCGGGAAAAACTATATGCTCCAATATACAGGCATGAATAATGAAAATGAAGTGAAGAAATTACGCCAGTACATGGATAGCAAAGCTTATACTACAGAAATGTGGGGAGAAAATGTAGGTAATGCAGGAGGAGCTTCCGATCCGGAAGATTTAGCAAGGATAATTGTTGAAAATAAACTGTTTGGCCTGGATTATACCCATGGTAAATATATGTTTGAAGAAGGAACATTAATTCCTAATGAAAATATGGAAAGCCTCAAAAAAGCTTATAAAACAATACAGGATTATTGGGCTAAAGGGAAATAATCTATTTCCTTTTTAATACTACTCTTTCTATTATTTATTCAGAATAAAGAATATTCCAAAAACAAATAATGAAGACATCAAGCAGGAGAGAAAAAACATGACCGGTTTGATTTCAATTAGAAAAGTATGTTTAAATATTTTTTTCATGTACGTCTTTTTCATAATCGTCTATTTTTTTGTTTATGATGCAAATTAAAACCATTTTTATTTCATTTTGATTAAGAAAAATATTAACTGTTGTTAAATTATTGATTTTTAATATAGTATTGAAAAAATGTTAAAATTAAAAGCAGGGATAATAAAATGTTTGCAGATTATAAATTTTTTCTTATATTTTCTTGCAAATAAAAAATACTTCTCTTACATTTGCATCATTATTGAAATAAAGCAATGAAAAATTTTAGTATTATTATGTTAGTAACTGTCGTGGTTCTCTTGGTCTGCAAACAAAGAGGTGAGATGGTTATGTAATGATGATATTAAACTGATATAAGTATAAAATATTAACCTTTCTCACCCAATGAGAGAGGTTTTTTTATTTAGCCCCTCTAAATCTCCCCGAAGGGGAGACTTTAAAAAAAGAGAAGAAACGAATTTACAAATAATTAACATATAAAAACCGTACCCTCCGGTTTTAGGTCTCCCTTTCGGGGAGATTTAGAGGGGCTTGATTATGAAATTAAGAAGTTACACTTCAACCCAAGGCCGCCGAATGGCGGGAGCACGTGCCCTGTGGCGTGCCAACGGAATGAAAGAAGAACAACTGGGAAAACCCATCATTGCCATTGTTAACTCATTTACACAATTTGTACCCGGACATGTACATTTGCACGAAATAGGCCAGCAAATTAAAAAAGAAATCGAAGCGTTAGGATGTTTTGCAGCCGAGTTCAATACCATTGCCATCGACGATGGAATTGCCATGGGACATGATGGAATGCTATATTCTTTGCCTTCCCGCGATATTATTGCCGACAGTGTAGAATATATGGTTAATGCCCACAAAGCCGATGCCATGATTTGCATCAGCAACTGCGACAAAATTACTCCCGGAATGCTCATGGCATCCATGCGTTTGAATATACCAACCGTATTTGTTTCCGGTGGACCCATGGAAGCCGGACGGTTGGGCACTCAACAATTGGATTTGATTGATGCCATGGTACAATCGGCTGACGAAAGCGTAAGCGACGAGCAAGTAAATAAAATAGAACACGCCGCGTGTCCTACTTGTGGCTCCTGTTCAGGTATGTTTACCGCCAACTCCATGAACTGTTTGAATGAAGCCATTGGTTTAGCCTTGGTAGGCAACGGAACCATTGTAGCTACCCACGAAAACCGGATCAATCTCTTTAAAGAAGGAGCCAAACTTATTGTGGAGAATGCCTACAAATATTATCGTGATGGAGATGAAACCGTATTGCCCCGTAGTATTGCTACCCGTGCCGCATTTCTTAATTCCATGACATTGGATATTGCCATGGGAGGCTCTACCAATACCGTATTGCACCTATTGGCCATTGCCAATGAAGCGGGCGTAAACTTTACTATGGATGATATTGATGCCCTTTCGCGCAAAACACCATGCTTATGTAAAGTAGCTCCCAATACACAAAAATATCACATACAAGATGTAAATCGTGCCGGGGGAATTATAGGTATTATGGCCGAACTGGACAAAGCCGGGTTAATTGATACATCTGTACACCGTGCCGATGGACTCACACTGGCGCAAGCCATAGACCAATACGATATTACCAGTAAAAATGTAACCGAAAAAGCCATTAATAAATTCAAAACAGCTCCTGCCAACAAATTCAATTTGGTAATGGGTTCGCAAAGCGAATATTACAAAGAACTCGATACCGACCGTACGGCAGGATGTATTCGTAATTACGAAAATGCCTACACCAAAGATGGTGGATTAGGTATTTTGAAAGGAAACATAGCATTGGATGGTTGCGTAATTAAAACCGCCGGAGTAGACGAAAGCATCTGGCACTTTAAAGGAACCGCCAAAGTGTTTACATCTCAGGATGCCGCTTGCGATGGTATTATTGGTAATGTAGAGACGGGGCGCGCCCCGTCTGTTAAAGCTGGCGATGTAGTGGTTATTACCCACGAAGGCCCCAAAGGAGGTCCGGGTATGCAAGAAATGCTATATCCTACCTCCTATATCAAATCACGCCACTTGGGAAAAGAATGCGCTTTGATTACCGACGGACGCTTTTCGGGCGGAACATCCGGATTAAGTATCGGGCACATATCTCCCGAAGCAGCTTCGGGTGGAGCCATAGGATTAGTGAGAGACGGAGATATTATCGAAATAGATATTCCAAAACGTTCTATTAATGTATTGCTTTCTGACGAAGAACTCGCCCAAAGACGAAAAGAGGAAGAGGCCAGGGGAAAAGACGCTTTCAAACCTAAAGACAGAAACCGGGTTGTACCAAAATCATTACAGGCTTATGCCAGTTTGGTGAGCTCGGCAGATAAGGGAGCGGTAAGGATTGTATAAATTTATATGAAAAATAAATTACTATATGTTATCTGTATCATTTTCTCAATAATGTCATTCTTTTTGATTTTAAAAACAAAAGAAATTGTATTGGGAATAGTAACATTATTATCTTTTGGAGGTGGTGGAATTGTTTATTATGCATTGAATAAAAAAGGAAACAAAAAGATTGAAAAATCAGAAAAGATAACAATTAAAGAAAGCCCAAGAAAATTAATCTTTCTGCTTTTAGGTTGTTTGATTTTTGTAATTTGTTGTTATGGATTTTTACCATTTAATCATTTGTTTGATGATAATTACAAATATACACCAGCTTTGGGTTATATTGTAGGAATTACAGGCATATTATTTTTTGGTTTTGGTTTTGTTACTGCTATAATTAGATTAGTTAAACCAAGAACTATTATGCAAATTTCGGACGAGGGCCTTTTAATAGTAAAAAATAAAAAGCAGGAATTAATATACTGGGAAGCAATAGCAGAAACAAGTAGCAATCATAAATACTTGTTCATTCATATGGATAGTCCTCATTTTGCCGTAGATAGAACTATTAGTATTCCTATTAATTTGATTGAATATAATATAGATGAAATCGAAAATTTAATAAGAGAAAAAAGAATTGAGAATTTATGACTCAAAAAACAGCTATAAAAATATTTGAAAACAGATAATCAACTATTCCATCGATGAATGAAAAGTTGGGAATTATGAAAGAGTAAAAAGAATAAATAACATGACCAAAACAGATGCCATACAAATCTTTGAAGATCGTCGAGTTCGAACAATATGGGATTCGGAGCAAGAAAAATGGTATGTTTCAATAGTAGATACAATTGAAGTATTAACAGATAGTGCAAATCCTCGACGTTATTGGAGTGATCTGAAAATCAAGCTGCAAAAAGAAGGAAGTCAGTTGTACGAAAATATCGTACAACTGAAAATGCAATCATCTGATGGAAAATATTATAAAACAGATGTTGCTGATATAGAACAACTTTTACGCCTCATTCAGTCGATACCATCTCCCAAAGCAGAACCTTTTAAAATGTGGTTGGCGCAAGTAGGAGCAGAGCGATTGGATGAAATACAAGATCCGGAACTCACTATCGACAGGGCAATGGAGCAATATTTAAAACTCGGTTATTCCGAAAACTGGATAAACCAACGTCTTAAAAGTATTGAAGTTCGCAAGGAACTTACGGACGAATGGAAACGCAGAGGATTGCAAGAAGGTACTCAATTCGCCACACTAACAGATATTATTACAAAAGCATGGTCAGGTAAAACAACAAAAAAATACAAGCAACACAAAGGACTTAAAAAAGAAAACCTGCGGGATAATATGACCAATATGGAACTCATTCTTAATATGCTTGCAGAAGCTTCTACCCGTGATATTTCACAAACAGAAGAACCTCAAACTTTTGAAGAAAGTAAAAACGTTGCCAAGCGTGGCGGAAATGTGGCCAATGTGGCCCGAAAAGAATTAGAAACACAAACAGGCAAAAAAGTCGTCAGTAACTTAAATGCAAAATCGGGAATAACGACAGGAAAAGATAAGAATAAGAAATTAAACGAATAATGCTTGATAAATGAGTAGTAATATAAAGCTTTTCGAAAACAAAAGAATAAGGACGGTTTGGAACGAAGCCGACCAAAAGTGGTATTTTGTGATCGAAGATGTAGTTGCCGTATTAACAGATAGCAAAGACCCCAAACAATATATCAAGCGAATGAGACAGCGTGATGCATTATTGTCTCAAGGATGGGTACAAATTGTACCTACCCTTTTTGTTGAAACGGCTGGTGGACGCCAAAAAATGGGTTGTGCTAATGCCCAAGGCCTTTTACGCATCATTCAATCCATACCTTCTCCCAAAGCAGAACCATTCAAACTTTGGTTGGCACAGGTGGGAAGCGATAGATTAGATGAAATAGAAAATCCGGAATTAGCAACACAACGTGCACGGGAGCTTTATAAACTAAAAGGTTATTCTGATGATTGGATTGAAAAACGCATGCGTAGCATTGCCATACGTGAAGAACTTACAGAAGAATGGAAAAACAGAGGAGTAAAAGAGCAGCAGGAATATGCCATACTCACAGCAGAAATTTCAAAAGCGACTTTTGGATTAACTCCATCCGAATATAAAAAGGTAAAAGGCTTAAAAACCCAAAACCTGCGAGACTACATGAACGACCTTGAACTCATATTCTCAATGCTTGGAGAAGCATCAACCACAGCGATTGTAAAAACTAAAAATCCCAAAGGTTTTCAGCAAAATAAAATGGTTGCTAAACAAGGTGGAAATATTGCAGGAGATGCACGCAAAGCGTTGGAAGAACAAACCGGACAGGAAGTGGTTTCAGAAGAAAACTATTTACAGGAAAATCAAAAATCAAAAATCAAAAATCAAAAAAGCTAAAAAAGAAATAAAAGATAAATGCAAATGAATTTTAATCTGTGTAAATTCGTGTAATCTGTGGACAAAATGTAAAAATATGGAAACAAAAACAAAATACTGTAACACAAAATCAAGACTCACCGGAAAGGAAAACTACAAAAATATTTCCGGTTCCGAAGCCTTGCTTTTATCACTACTCAATGAAGGAGTAGAAACTATTTTCGGATATCCCGGCGGACAAATCATACCCGTATTTAATGTATTGTATGATTATCAGGATAGGTTCAATCACATTCTCGTACGCCACGAACAAGGCGCTACACATGCCGCACAAGGCTATGCCCGCGTAACAGCAGAAGTAGGCGTTTGCCTTGTAACAAGCGGACCGGGAGCTACCAACACCATTACCGGTATTGGCGATGCTATGATGGACAGTACGCCAATGGTTGTTATAGCCGGACAGGTAGGAACAAACCTGTTGGGAACGGATGCTTTTCAGGAAATAGATGTAATCGGTATCACATCGCCTATTACCAAATGGAGCTACCAGATACAACGGCCCGAAGACATTGCATGGGCTGTAGCAAGAGCTTTCTATATTGCTAAAAGCGGACGCCCCGGACCTGTTGTACTCGATTTTACCAAAAGCGCGCAAGTAGCCAGGTTTGACTATGAACCCACTGTTTGCCAGTTTATCCGTAGTTATCAACCCGTTCCCGAACTTCGATTGGATAAAATAGAAGAAGCCGCCAAACTAATTAACAATGCACAAAAACCATTTGCATTGGTAGGGCAGGGTGTTACCCTTGGAAAAGCCGAAGAAGAACTCAAAGAATTCTTACTGCAGGCTGATATTCCTGCCGGCTGGACGCTGTTGGGCGAATCGGCCATGACAACTGATTTCCATTTGAATAAAGGAATGCTAGGTATGCACGGAAACATAGGGCCTAATATCAAAACCAATGAATGTGACGTACTCATTGCTATCGGAATGCGTTTCGATGACCGTGTAACGGGCAATTTGGCTACATATGCCAAGCAAGCCAAAATCATACACTTTGACATCGACCCTTCCGAAATCAACAAAAACGTAAAAGCCGATATTGCCGTATTGGGTGATGTAAAAGAAACACTTCCGTTAGTTACCAGCATGCTCAAAAAAGCATCACACCAAGAGTGGGTAGACTCATTTAAACAATACGAAAAACAAGAATACGAAAACGTAAACAAAAAAGAGCTCGAAAGCCAGAAAGGCCCTATTAAAATGGGAGAAGTAGTACGCAAAGTATCCGAAGCTGCCAATAACGAGGCCATTTTGGTAACCGATGTAGGACAAAACCAAATGATGTCGGCACGCTACTTTCAGTTTCGCAAACACCGCAGTGTAGTAACTTCTGGCGGATTAGGAACCATGGGATTCGGTATACCCGCGGCCATGGGAGCCAAAGTCGGAGTGCCCGATAGAACCGTTTGCCTTTTCTGTGGTGATGGTGGATTCCAGATGACCGTTCAGGAACTCGGTACCATTATGCAAAGCAATATAGGAGTAAAAATAATACTTTTGAACAACACCTTTTTAGGTATGGTACGCCAATGGCAAGAATTATTTCACGAAGAACGCTATTCTTTTACACCAATGGCCAATCCGAACTTCCTTAAAATTGCCGAAGCATACGGCATTGCCGGAAGCGAAATAACCGACCGTAAAGACCTTGATGCAGCTATCAAAGATATGCTCAAAGACGATAAAGCCTATCTGCTGGTGGTAAATGTAGAAGAAAAAGGAATGGTTTATCCGATGATTCCGGCAGGCTGCACCATTACCGAAATGCTTTGGGATACCTTTGAAGAATAACAGCCCCCTAAATCCCCCGAAGGGGGACTTACAAAAGCAACGATAATTTTTAACAATACTTTAAAACCGCACCTCTCCGGTTCTCTCAAATGCTCTTTACCTTTTTCTTCCCCTTGTGGGGGAAGTCCCGAAGGGGAAGGGGGCTGGGAGTTAGAGGGGGCTTGATATGGAAAAAAAACTATATACCATCACCATTTTTTCGGAAAATACACCCGGATTACTCAATCAGATAACCATTATCTTTACCCGGCGTCAGATAAATATCGAAACACTTTCCGTTTCACCATCCTCCTTGGAGGGCATACACAAATTTACCATATCCGTTCAATGCGATGCCGACATGATAGAAAAAGTTATCAAACAGATAGACAAACGCGTTGACGTTATTAAGGCCTATTATAATGTAGATGAAGAACTCGTTTATCAGGAAATAGCCCTTTATAAAGTGCCCACCGACGCCCTGTTGGATAGCGATGAAGTAGAAAAAATAGTAAGAAAATACAATGCCCGCATTCTCGAAGTCGAAAGAGCCTATACTGTTATCGAAAAAACAGGACATACCAACGAAACGCAAGAACTGTTCGAAGAACTCAATAAATTCAAAGTATTGGAATTTATCCGTTCCGGACGTATTGCCGTAACCAAATCGCCTATCGAACGCCTTGTTGATCACCTCACCAAAGCAGAAAAACGCCGTCAACAAATCATGAATGACGATGAAGATAGAAGCGGTTTGTCGCATAATTAACAGCCCCCTAAATCCCCCGAAGGGGGACTTAAAAAGGGCTTAGTAACATTAAAATGAATATTTAGAGAAATGTTAAAACGAGAAAACTCTTCAAATACCGATAAGTCCCCCTTAAGGGGGGATTTAGGGGGGCTTGGGTTTTATAACTTTACAGTTCAACCGCAGGATGTCGATTTTCAAAAAAATATCACATTCATGTCCTTAGGCAATTATTTGTTGGATACAGCCGGAATGAATGCCGAGACAAATGGTTTTGGATTAAAAAAGCTTCAATCCATTAAAA
>JAVBUB010000036.1:0-17974 GCA_031555675.1 Paludibacteraceae bacterium
ATTTAAATGACACGGAGAAGAAAAATACGGCAAAAGTTCAAATTATAGAAAAAATAAAAAACCACTCAAAAATAGATTTATCTAAAACGAATTATTCGGATAAAATGAACTTGTTTTTCATAGAATTAAGATAATATTTTAACTATGGCACTTAATTTACTGAAAAAGTATAATCAGCTTTTAGATATTTTAGGGATGAATGAAAATCAGCGAAAATATTCATTATTAGGAGTTTTTAATCGTGATATTCGAAATAATTCAGATTTTTATTTTAGGCGAAAACCAATTCATCCTACACCTGTTACTGATGGAGAAATAGCAATTGAAACTCTTTTCATTCACCTCACAACTCAGATAAATAATGATAGTGGAAAAAGGGAATATGATTATGATCGCTCAGTGCGCTTACATTGGATAAGATACCACATAGAAGAAAAGAACCAAAATGATACTATTTGTTTCTCTGTAAAAGAACCTCAAGGGATTCGTACCTATATTTATGATAAAAACGAGAAATATGTTATTGTTTTAGAACCATTGAGAAAAGGAACAGCATATTATTTGCTAACAGCATATTTCTTAAAAGGAAAAGATGCTCAAAGGAACAGTATTATGAAAAAATATAAGCGGAAATTAGAAGATATTTATTAAAAGCAAAAGACGTATAGCATCAGAGGCTTACGTCTTTCGATTTCCTTTTCTCAATTGAGAAATGAACTCGCTACAAAAGTAAGCATTTTTATTGACTATCCAAATGTATAACCAATAAAATATGAATTTTTAATTTAATAGCACATTAATGAATTTAAATCAACAACTTCAACAATTATATAACCAGCAATATACCGATTGGGAACTTGCCCGCAAAAACATCGACAGCCTGAAAAATGTAGAACTAAGAACATTTCCATTTGATGGTTTCGAAATAAAAGCACAATTCAATCCCGCGCGGATAGTTTCTTCGGCCGCCAAAACAGATGCGCAAAGCATACAAGAGCGCAAATGCTTTTTGTGTGAAGCAAACAGGCCGGAGATTCAAAAAGGCATACTTTATCAGGATCAGTTTGAAATACTGATGAACCCGTTTCCTATTTTGCCCTTTCATTTTACCGTGACAAGAACAGAACACGTACCGCAGGAAATTCTTCCATATTACAGCTATATGCTCAATTTAGCGGAAGACTTAACCGAATTTACTGTTTTGTACAATGGCCCGGCAGCCGGAGCTTCGGCACCCGATCATATGCACTTTCAGGTGGTAGAAGCCAATCACCTCCCCATCGAAAACGAATATAAGAGATTGAAACAAACCCAATCGAAACAAATTTTTAAGCAAGAAAACGGAGCATGTTACAGCATTCGTCACTATTTGCGTTCCTGTCTTGTTATTGAATCGAAAGACAAAAAAACAGCAACGTCTTTGTTCGAAAAAGTATATAGTTGGCTACAACAGGAAAAAGACAAAGAACCCTTGATGAATGTTTTTTGCATTTATAGAGAGAATACCTGGATCACTTTTGTATTTCCCCGCGAAAAACACCGTCCTACCCAATATTTTGCCGAAGGAGATGAACAGATGCTGATCAGTCCCGGCGCCATAGATATAGCAGGCATGCTGATTATGCCACGAAAAAATGATTTTGATAAATTAAACAAGGATATTATTGTGAATGTATTTGAACAGGTATCTAAAAATATAGAAGAACCAATAGTTTCGGTGGGTATTATGAATGAGAAAAGCGTTTCTTTTGTATTGAATGGAAACTTTAACACTTCAACCGGGAAAATATATACAGGGGAGCAGCATATATCTTATAAAGATAACCAATTGTTTTTTGATAATCAGACATTGAGTGAAATATCATTCTGCCCTATATCAGAAGGATTTGATTTCGAATTGAAGGACGTTACCATTGGCATTAATTTTCATTGGGAACGGAAAGAAAACCAACGCTTTTCCGGTTCTTTAAAGTTTATCGTAGAAAACGAGAAAATAACCGTCATCAATATTCTTTCCGTGGAAGATTATCTGAAAAGTGTTATCTCAAGCGAAATGAGCGCCTCCGCATCATTGGAACTATTGAAAGCGCACGCGGTTATTTCAAGGAGCTGGTTATTGGCCAATATGGCCCCTTCCTCCACAAAGGAGAGAGAACAAACTCATTTACCAAACACTATTCCCCTCTCTTGTGGAGAGGGGCTAGGGGAGAGGTCTATATGGTACGAACGCGATGCCCATGTTCATTTTAATGTGTGCGCCGACGATCATTGTCAACGTTACCAAGGCATTACCCGCACCAATACACAAGCAGCCATACAAGCCGTAGAAGAAACACGCGGAGAAGTATTGATGTCAGAAAAAGAAATCTGCGATGCCCGTTTTTCCAAGTCCTGTGGCGGCATGTCCGAGAAATTCGAAAACTGCTGGGCGGATGTTCCCCATAGTTATCTGACGAACGTGATTGATAATCCGGTTCCTCCTCAAGGTTTCGACTTGGATTTGACCGTAGAAGCCAGCGCCGGAAAATGGATTCGCCAGTCGCCACCTGCTTTTTGCAATACACAAGATAAGAAGATATTATCTCAGGTGCTGAATAACTATGATCAGGAAACAACGGATTTTTATCGTTGGAAAGTAGTATATTCGCGGCAGGAACTTTCGGAACTATTACAAAAACGTTCTGGAATCGATTTTGGAGAGATCCTGGACTTGATCCCTGTAGAAAGAGGAGCTTCCGGCCGTTTGGTCAAATTAAAGATAATCGGTACTAAATGCACTATTGTAGTTGGCAAGGAGTTGGAAATTCGTAAGTGGTTATCGCCATCCCATTTATATAGTTCCGCTTTTGTGGTAGATAAGAAAATGGATGAGGACGGTTTGCCCGAAACATTTACTCTAACCGGGGCAGGTTGGGGACATGGAGTGGGATTATGCCAGATTGGAGCCGCAGTAATGGGCGAAAAAGGGTATAAGTATGATGAGATTTTGGTACATTATTATAGAGGAAGTGAGTTAAAGAAATTGTATTTGTAAAAGAGGCAGCGTCAAAAGTCTTTTTGAACGCAAATTTCGCAAATTTGCATATTTTTTTATTTGCTAAAATTATATATGTCTAATTCTAGATGTTGTTATTGGCGTTAATTTGCGAAATCTGCGTAATTCGTGTTCTTTCGACACAACCTCTTTTTTCTGATTATATTCGAAAAATATTATAAAAATGAACAAACAAAATAAAGTAAATCCTTGGGCATGGATCTCAACCTTGTATTTTACAGAAGGTTTGCCTTACGTGCTGGTAATGACCGTTTCGGTTATTATGTACAAAAAGCTGGATATATCCAACACCGAAATAGCACTATACACCAGTTGGTTGTATCTACCCTGGGTAATCAAACCCTTTTGGAGTCCATTTATAGATTTGGTTAAGACAAAACGTTGGTGGATTGTATCCATGCAATTTTTGATCGGTGCGGGCTTGGGAGGTGTCGCTTTTTTAATTCCAACCTCATTCTTTTTTCAAGCAACACTGGCTGTTTTTTGGCTCATGGCGTTTAGTTCCGCCACCCACGATATTGCCGCTGATGGATTTTACATGCTAGGCTTGGACGAGCATGAACAATCTTTTTTTGTAGGCATCCGCACTACCTTTTACCGATTGGCCAGCATTATGGGGCAAGGTATATTAATTATGTTGGCCGGTTATCTCGAAACAAAAACAGGAAATATTCCCTATGCATGGAGCCTTACATTTTTTGTACTGGCGGGCTTAATGATAGCCCTGTCTGTTTATCATAAATTTATATTGCCTTATCCTAAAACAGATGTAACACAAAAAGATAAATTCTCTTTCACTGAATTTTTTGATGTCTTTGTCGATTTCTTCAAAAAAAAGAACATAAGCATAGCTTTGCTGTTTATTCTACTATACCGACTGGGAGAAGCCCAATTGGTAAAAATAGCATCTCCGTTTCTGCTCGATTCTGCTGAGGCTGGCGGTATGGGGTTGACTACTTCTCAGGTTGGATTTGTATATGGAACCATAGGCGTTGTCTGCTTAACAGTAGGAGGCATACTGGGTGGCATTGTTATTTCAAAACAAGGTATAGGTAAATGGTTATGGCCCATGGTTTTCGCCATTAATTTGCCCGATTTGGTTTATGTATATTTATCTTTTGTGCATCCCAATGATTTTTGGGTTACCTGCGCTGCCGTAGGAATTGAACAATTGGGATATGGGTTTGGTTTTACTGCTTATGTATTGTTTATGCTATATTTATCACAAGGCAAACACCAAACCAGTCATTATGCCATCTGTACCGGATTTATGGCATTAGGAATGATGCTTCCCGGTATGATTTCGGGTTGGATACAAGATCATATAGGCTATCAGAATTTTTTTGTTTGGGTATGCCTCTGTACTATTCCCGGATTTATGCTGATCCGCTTTTTGAAAATAGATAAAGATTTTGGCAAGAAATAAATGAAAATTATTTCTTACTATTGACATTCAAGACCTACGGCCTATCTTTATATTGAACACATTATTTCAATCCTTTTACTGCCATTTCCGCACAATTTTCTCCGTCTACTGCCGATGAGGTAATACCTCCGGCATATCCGGCACCTTCTCCGCAGGGAAAAAGCCCTTTGATCTGAATGTGCTCGAGCGTTTCTTTATCGCGCGGAATGCGAATAGGAGAAGAAGATCTTGATTCTACACCGACAATAATAGCTTCGTTTGTTAAGAAGCCATGCATTTTACTGTCAAATAATTTGAATCCTTTCCGGAGACGGTTGCTGATAAATTCCGGCAACCAGAAATGAACCGGTGAAGCCATAATACCAGGCAGGTAAGAGCAATCGGGCAATCCCGGAACAAGACGCCCTTGCACAAAGTCTGTCAAACGTTGAGCCGGAGCTTTTACTCCACCTGCACCATTTACAAAAGATAAATTCTCTACATATTGCTGATATTTTAATCCGGCTAAAGGCCCATATTGCTGAAACTCTCCTAAGTCTTCGGGACGGATTTCGACCACAATGCCCGAGTTGGCAAATTTTGACTGGCGTTTGGAATTGGACATGCCATTAACCACAATTTCTTTTTCTCCGGTAGAAGCCGGTACTATAATACCACCAGGGCACATACAAAAAGAATAGACTCCTCTGCCTTCTACCTGTTCAACCAGATTATAAGCTGCTGCAGGCAGATATTCGCCTCTTTCCTTGCATTTATATTGTATGGAATCTATTAACGTTTGCGGATGTTCTACCCGTACTCCCATGGCAAAACCTTTGGTTTCGAGCAGTATATTTTGTTGGTAAAGTGTTTCGTAAATATCCCGTGCAGAATGTCCTGTGGCAAGTATAACCGCTTGGCTTTTAAAAATATTCCCATCTGCTGTTTTAACACCTTTAATCGTATCATTATCAGTGATAAAATCCGTTACTTTTTTATTAAAATGTACCTCTCCACCACATTCGATAATCGTATTGCGTATATTCTTAATGACTTCGGGCAGTCGATCGCTGCCAATGTGCGGGTGGGCTTCGTATAAAATTTCATCCTGCGCGCCATGATAATGGAAAATCTGGAAGATGCGGAACGAATCGCCTCGTTTTTTAGAGCGGGTGTATAATTTCCCGTCCGAAAATGTACCGGCGCCGCCTTCGCCAAAACAATAATTGGAATCTATGTTCAAACCATTATTTCTCGATAGTTCAGCAATGTCACGTTTGCGTTCGCTAACCTCTTTTCCCCTTTCCAGTATAACAGGTTTATAGCCCAGTTCTATTAATTTTAGAGCAGCGAACAATCCGGCCGGACCCGCGCCGATAATTAATATTTCCGGTTTTCCGGAAACATTCTTGTAATCGAATGAATAAGCTTCATGTTGAGACTTTTCTTCGTCGCAAAAAACTTGAACTGTCAGATTTATTTTTATCTCGGCAGAACGGGCATCAATTGATTTTTTCTCTATTTGAAATCCATTGATCCTATTACCTGGAATATTTAATTCTTTGGCAATGGCGTTTTTTAATAAGTCTTGCTTATTAGCTATTTCCGGATTCGTTGTTAGTTGGACTTTTATTGGCATTTGTTGTATTTTCTTTCCATATAATAAAACACAAAGCTATAAATTAAAATGAAGAAGCGAACTTTTATTGAAAGTTCGCTTCTTTTATACTTGTTGAGAAAATCTATTCGGTTATTTTCTTAAATAAATTCTTCATACTTACTTCGTCCGAAATCATTTTATTGAGATCGGCAGTAGACACGCGTTTTTGTTCCATGGTATCGCGGTAGCGAATAGTTACGCAGTTGTCGGTCAATGTATCATGATCTACGGTAATACAGAATGGAGTTCCGATGGCATCCTGGCGACGGTAGCGTTTCCCGATGGTATCTTTTTCGTCGTACGCACATTTGAATTCAAATTTGAGTTCATTCATAATTTCACGTGCTTTTTCGGGAAGTCCGTCTTTTTTTACCAGCGGTAAAATAGCTGCTTTAACCGGAGCTAAAACAGTCGGGAATTTAAGTACCACACGAATATTACCGCCATCAAGTTGTTCTTCACAATAAGCGGCGGACATAATCGAAAGAAACATGCGGTCTACACCGATAGAAGTTTCGACCACATATGGAGTGTATGATTCATTTAATTCAGGATCGAAATATTTGATATTTTTACCTGAATATTTTTCGTGGCTGCTCAAGTCGAAATCTGTACGTGAGTGAATACCTTCTACTTCTTTAAATCCGAAAGGCATTTCGAACTCAATGTCTGTAGCGGCATTGGCGTAGTGAGCTAATTTGTCATGATCGTGGTAACGGTATTTATGATCGCCAAGGTTAAGGGCTTTGTGCCATTTCAAACGGATGGCTTTCCATTTTTCGAACCATTCCAGTTCTGTACCCGGTTTTACGAAAAACTGCATTTCCATTTGTTCGAACTCTCGCATGCGAAAAATAAACTGGCGCGCTACAATCTCGTTGCGGAAAGCTTTTCCTATTTGGGCAATACCAAAAGGAATTTTCATACGTCCGGTTTTTTGTACGTTGAGGTAGTTTACAAAGATACCTTGCGCGGTTTCGGGACGGAGATAAATTTTCATGGCGCCATCGGCTGTAGAGCCTATTTCGGTGGAGAACATGAGGTTAAACTGACGTACATCCGTCCAGTTTTTGGTGCCACTGATAGGACAAACGATTTCGTAATCGACAATGATTTGTTTTAATTCAACCAAATCCGTATCGTTTAATGCTTTTACAAAACGGGCGTGTATTTCATTGCGTTTGGTCTGGTTTTCCAATACGCGCGGATTGGTTTGTTTAAACATTTCGGTATCAAAAGCATCGCCGAATTTTTTAGCGGCTTTTTCTACTTCTTTATCAATTTTATCGTCATATTTGGCCAATAGTTCTTCGATAAGCACATCGGCGCGATAGCGTTTTTTGCTGTCTTTGTTGTCGATCAACGGATCGTTAAATGCATCTACGTGTCCGGAAGCTTTCCAAGTGGTAGGATGCATAAAAATAGCAGCATCAATACCTACTACATTTTCGTGAAGCAGCACCATGCTGTCCCACCAGTATTTTTTAATGTTGTTTTTGAGTTCAACACCATTCTGACCATAATCATAAACAGCACCTAAACCGTCGTAAATTTCGCTGGACGGAAATACAAAACCGTATTCTTTGCTATGTGCTACGAGTTTCTTGAAAACATCTTCTTGTGAAGCCATATCTTTTTTAGTTACAAATTACAGGAAAAAAGCCATTAATGGCATTGTTTTTAATGAAATGCAAAGAAAGCAAATATTTTTGATATGGATGGTAATTTCTTTATATAAAAGAAGCTGTTTTGAAAAGAACAGCTTCATATTGCTAAAATCTCATTTATTGTAATTCAAGATTTAAAATTCAAGATTCAAGATTGCGCATGAACAAGATTTCCATACAATTTTGAATTTTAAAACGCATGCACCCCATGAAATCTATTAATATAAGATTTGTTCCTGCTTCCATAAGCGCTGGTTCCTATTTCTATAAACCATGTCCTGTCACAATAATCTGTGTAAAGTTATGAGACTCAAATATACGTTTGTGTAAAAAGTAAACGATCAATTAGTTTAGTTGTTTTTTTTTGCTAGATTTGCATCATATAACTAACTTCTAAATTCAATCCTATGAAAAATTTAATTCTACCTTTCCTGATGCTATTCGGCATTCAGGCTTATGCCCAATTAAAGTTCGAATCCGATAATTCCCTGCATATATACAGAACGACTCCTCCTGTGGGCAGCGCGGGAAACATACAAATACACAGTTCGCAGGACCTCAGGTTTGGTGACGGCCCCGATGGAAATTATAACATTGAATACTGGGACGGTGGATTAAACTTCTTTAAAGAATATCCCGATCCTGATTTTGGTGATTATAAATTATTTATCAGGGATAACGGCAATGTCGGTATTGGCAAAAAGCCAGGTTATAAGCTTGATGTAAATGGGGATATTGCCACATATGGCACCATAAGAATTACGTCGGACATCAGAAAAAAGACATCCGTACAACCCCTGAGAAATACGATCGGGCAAGTCAGGCAATTAAATGCCATTTCGTTTCAGCCTATAATAAATGACACTATCTGGTATAAAGACTCCGCCGAGAACAAGAAATTTACCCTCTCCAAACAAGCTAAAATACAACAAGAAAGTAAGAGGTTCGGATTTTCGGCACAAGAAATACAGAAAATATTCCCCGAACTGGTAAGCACCGATCCGGCAGGTTATTTAAATGTAGACTACATCGGATTAATTCCGGTAATTGTAGAAGCATTAAAAGAACAACAAACCCAGATTGAAGAACAGAAAGAATTAATCAATTATTTGATTAAACAATTAAAAAACAATTCCACAGAAAAAGAGATTATCTTCTCTATCGAAAAAGCAGAAGACAGCGCGGACGAAATCCCCTTGTTGATGCAAAACAGCCCCAACCCTTTCAACACGCAAACCGAAATCGATTTCTATATTCCCGAAAATATTCAGAATGCCAATTTATATGTTTACGATATGATGGGTGTTCAAAAAATGAGTATTAATATCAAAGAAAGAAATAAAAATTATATTACGATACAAGCTTCTGCTTTAAAGGCTGGTACTTATTTTTATACTCTTATTTGTGATGGCAAACCGGTAGATACAAAACAAATGATATTGACGAAATAAAAAATAATAATCATGGAAAAGATTTTTTTTAAACTCATAGCGATCTCACTGATTTTGGCCGGCAGCTTTTCTTGTAATGAAAAAGAAGATATTCAGATAGAAGGCATTCAAAAAGAAGTTCAGGAGAATGTTCCAACAGAGGACATTCAAAAGGAAGATGATCAAACAGAAGATGATCAAACAGAAGAAACATGTAATATCGATAATCCATTAATAGATTTACCTTGGTTAGCAGCAAGAATAAATGAAATAAATTTATTAAGCCAAAAAAAGAAAGATTGTCCGTTTATATATGCCAATGCACGTATGAAGATGGAAAAACCGGTTTCTGGGAAAACGATGGTAATATGGCCTACTTTTATAATTGCGAGGGGAAAATATTATGTACAACAGATGGATCTACAGAAGCAACTTGTACGGTAGACTTTGTGACCCAAAAACTTCTTTGGATAATAGAAAAAACAACTGAATATAGTATTGATGAGAATCCGCCTTGTGGAATAAACGACCCGTTAGAAAATATAAAATGGCTGAAAGAGTATTGTGAAAGTATCAATGAGATAGAAGATCTTTCAAGTATCAATATTGATATTTATAAAGTAATTGACAAAGATGAATATTTATTTTTTGTCAAGTATTCAATCGAATATCAAGATTATAAAAGAGTTCGTTTGAATAGTATAAATTGTAATGGTGATACTGTTTTTCATTTTACATGGATGTATGGAAAGAGAGGGTTTGTTCCAGTACCACCTAATCTGGCCCGTTATGATGAATTTATGGAAGATAAAGAATTTGTTGCCGGATTATTGTATTTTGTTAAATAATAAAGGTGAATGCGTTATGAGAAATAAGTTCTTGTTTTTAGCAATTTTGTTTGTTCCGGTTTGTTCACTTTTCGCCGTACCTGCAGTACCATGGGCAGTAGAAAAGATACAACCTGATGGAACAAAAATATCCGTTTTTCTTAGAGGAGATGAAAGTGAAAATTGGATGGAGTCTGCCGATGGATATACATTGATGTATGACTCCCTGCAATATGTAGTTTATGCCCAAACAGACGGACTGGGCAATTTGCAGCCTTCAAACATCAAGTTTGGGAACAACACAAAACCCAATGCTAATATAATAAAGGGATTGCGTTATAGTAAAGCACAAACCAATACGCTGATGCAAATTGAGAGAATGACTAAAAGTGCAACGATTCAACGAACCGTTACCGGAAATGTTAAAGCACTTTGCGTATTGGCAGCTTTCTCAAACAGGGCTTTTGTGAAAACGAATGCGGAGTTTGATGCCTTGATGAATCAGGTTGGTTATTCGGTTGGTGGAGCAAAAGGCTCCGTAAGGGACTATTACTATGAAAATTCGTATGGGCTTATGAAATTAGAGGTTACGATAGTTGGTCCGGTAACCTTGCCGCAAACAACTTCTTACTATGCTACCCGTGGATATGAATTTGCAAATGAAGTTATTAATCTGTCCGATCCATTGGTTGATTATTCGGAATTTGCGACTAACGGACAAGTGGAATCTTTCCATATCATTTTTGCCGGTTATGGTGATGAGGTTATTGAAGATGGACAACAAATTTGGGCGCATGTAGAAACGTTTGAAACCGCAGTAATAAAAGATGGTGTAAGTCTTTCGAGATGTTCCTGTTCTCCCGAATTGCGTAATGATAGCGGTTCCAATATCACATATATTGGTGTAGTTGCGCACGAATTGGGTCATGTTTTTGGCGCTCCAGACTATTATGATATTGATGATTCGGGTTATACCGGATCCGGAAACTGGGATTTAATGGCAGGCGGTACATGGAATGATATGGGGCGTCAGCCTGCAACCATCAATCCATATCAGAAAATACAATTTGGTTGGATAACACCGCAAATCTTAACAACAGGGAGTACAATTAGTAATATGCCTGCATCGGCAAATAGTCCAGTTATTTATAAGATAACTGTAAACGCCAGTGGTGAGCATTATTTATTGGAAAACAAACAACAAGTGAGTTTTGATACTTCATTGCCCGGACATGGTTTACTGATTTGGCATATAGCGGCAAATGTTGCGAGCAACGCACCCAATGATAGTCATCCGTTGCAAGTGTATCCCGTATGCGCAAGCAGCACTACGGCTATTCCTACCAATATTCCGAGTTCTTATGGAGCTATCAACACCACAGGTTGCCCGTTCCCGGGAAGGAGTGGCAAAACTGAATTTTCCGATAGTTCTACACCACAGGCTTTTACGTGGACAGATTTAGAAGGTATTGGCAAAGCAATTATAAATATTACTGAAAATGCAAACCACACAATATCATTTGATGTTTTTTGTTCAACGCCGGTTGTCAATTTTACCAATCAAATTGTAACTGCCAACACAATGGTTACAAATCATTGCGGCGATATCAATGTTCAAAACGTTAAAGTTCAAAATGGAGCAAAGCTAATTCTTGATGTAGCAGATAAGGTTAATATAATTAGTGGTTTTGAAGTCAATTCAGGTTCAGAATTTGAAATAAATAAAAATAATTGAAGCATACTCAAATAAAACAACCTCTTTTTTTATATTTGATTATTCGAAAACAAAAGTTATTTTTGACCTTTTATATGTTATCTAAAACTCTGTTTGTATGAATTTAAAAGGATTATTTGCCGAAAGCAGCATTTTTGTAAAACTTTTACTTACCCTTTTTTTTGTCATTTTTGGGATGATGATTAGTGGACTGCTGTCTCAAATAGTATATCAATTGTATCATGTAGAATCAACAACATTATCATATTTATTGGATAATAATATTAAGGCATTAAAAATTTCCCAGTTTTTACAGTCTATTTTTACATTTGTTCTTCCGGTTGTTGTAATGGCATATCTTACCAGTAACGGATCTTGCCATTTTTTGTCATTACAGGAAAAGCCCGGTTTAAATTTAATTATTACAACAATAATTGTGATGATTGTCGTGGTTCCACTCGTCAACTGGCTGGCAAACCTTAATGCGAATATTAAATTGCCGGAATTTCTTCATCGGTTTGAAACATGGATGATACGAACCGAAAATATTAGTATGGAAATTACTAAAAAGTTCCTGCAAACTTCTTCTTTTGGTGGACTAATGATGAATTTGCTCCAGATAGCTCTGGTTCCTGCTATTTGTGAAGAATTGTTTTTCAGGGGATTGTTGCAGAATTACTTTTCCCAATCGTCAAAGAACATACACATGGGCATATGGATTACCGCCATTGTTTTTAGCGCTTTCCACCTGCAATTTTACGGTTTTGTGCCACGAATGCTGTTAGGAGCCTATTTTGGTTATCTGCTTGTTTGGTCGGGGTCTCTATGGTTACCGGTAATTGCACATTTTGTGCATAATTCAATTGCTGTAGTTTTTTCTTTCCTTTATGATAATGGATACATCAGTTATAATCCGGATAAGATAGGGCTGGATAGTACAATATATACAGTTGTTATAAGTGCGGTACTGTTAGCAGGACTACTCTATTGGCAAAAAAAGAGCATAAAATTATAGGCAACCGGTTAGCCATTTTTTTGTTTCTTCTACAGAAATCCCTTTTCTATTGGCGTAATCTTTCAGTTGATCATTGTCGATATGATCAATTACGAAGTAACGTGATTTTGGGTGTGCCAACATCAATCCGCAGATTGATGCATTAGGATACATCGCTCCGTTTTCGGTTAAAGAAACTCCTATTTGTCCAATATCCAATATTTTATTTAATGTAAAAATAATGGATTGGTCTGGCAATGATGGATAACCAACCGCAGGCCTGATACCTTGATAGCGAGATTTAAACAAATCTTTAATACTAACATTCTCGTCAACAGCATATCCCCAATATTTTACCCTTACCTGTTTGTGAAACCATTCGGCTGTGGCTTCGGCCAGACGGTCGGCAACGGTTTGTGCTAAAATGGACTTATAAATATCGTTTTCTGATTCGTAGCGGTTTTTTAATTCATCCGAACCACTGATAGAAACAGCAAAAATGCCAATGTAATCCTCTACAGGAGAAATAAAATCGGCCAGCGATAAAAAATAATCCGATTCTTTGGGCTTTTGTTGTCGGAGCATTGGTAGATATATACCATTGTTTTCTCCATGAGGATAAAAGATAATCCCTTCGTTTTCCGATTTTGCTTTTATAGTCCAACCAATGGCATTGGAACAGAGCATTTTTCCTTCTATTATATCCGATAATAATTCTTGTGCATCACGAAATAAGCGTAAAGCTTCTTTTGCTTGCTCCCGCTTTCCTGCTTCTGTTTTTTCCAAAAAAGAAAGTTCACAAGACGGACAGGTACAAACTTGTTCTATCCCCTCATATTTTCCGGGAATTCTCCACGCAGAGAAAAACGATGTCCAATTAATGTAAGCAGAAATATCTTTTAAATCAATATCTTGCAAAATGATAGGACTTTCTTGTCTGGGTTTATAAATCATTGTGCTACTCAAAATATACTCAGATACAAAAGAAATTAATTTTTTAGAGTAAATAAAATATCCGGAGAAATTTCTCCGGATATTTTATTATCAATTCTTTTAAAGTACTTATTTATATTCTTTTAGTTCTTTTTGCAGTCTTTTTCTGGCAAAGAAAATACGACTTTTTACAGTTCCGATAGGAATATTCATCTTTTCTGCAATTTCTTCGTATTTGTATCCTTCGATATGCATTTTGAACAAAGAAGAGTATTCATCGTCAAAGCTATCAATTTTATTTTGTATTTCCTGAAGAGAAAAATTTTCTTCGGGAGAACCCATACTACCTTCCTGTGGCATATTCAAATGATACAGATTGTCTGTTTGGTCTACAAATGTTTGATTTCGTACCAGTTTACGATAATCATTGATAAAGAGATTGCGCATTACAGTATACATCCAAGCTTTAAAGTTGGTGTTACTCATAAACTTGTCTTGGTTGTTTAAAACCCTGAGAGAAGTTTCCTGCAATAAGTCGTTTGCATCATCATGATCTGCAGTTAATTTGTATGCAAATCTTTTCAATTCATCTTGCAACCCAAGTAAATTAGTAGCAAATTCAAGTTGTGTCATAATCCTAAAAATTAAATAGTTGAACATTGAATTTTACTGTTCTAAGGGTTGTTTAAAGTCAGTGAGACATTTCAATTCCCCGCTTTTCTGAAATAATCAACAGCACTTCGTCTTTTAAGACTTCCGGAAGTTTGATGTTTCGGAGTTGCAAGCTTTGCAGCCAACCTTCAACATCTTCTTCTTTAAGTGTGTAGAGCACTTCTTCAAACACTTTTATCTCTTGAACCGTATAAATATTTTTTTTGTTAATAAATAAATCTAATTCCTCGTCATCATAATATAGTATTTCAGTTGTTCCGGATAGCAAATTTTCTTTTTCGCAAATTTCGTGAGCACCGCAACAATTGTTCATTGTTTTTTGTTGGGTTGTTTTTTCTTTTTTCTCTTTTTCGCCAAAAATTAAAAAAGTCATCGCGATAATTGCTAGTAATAATAAAGAAATTAGCCAAATCAGCATTGTAAAAACTTTAATTATCAATCACAGAACAAACATACGGAAAATGTTTCAGAAAAAAATATTATTTTTGCATCTTATATCATAAATAAATAATTATTAACGCATCATAATTAGTAAGAATAATCATTTTTTTTATATTTGTTGTGAATTCCCGTTTTAAATGTTTCATTATTCGTAAAATGCGAATTTTTATGCTTATTTTATGTATAAATTCTGAAAATATAAAATAATGATAATCAGACAATATTTTAAGTTAAATTTAGTTTTATTTTAGTAAAAAAGTACATTTTGAAGACTTCAATTAAACATATTTTTATTACATGCAGCATCTTTTTGCTTGTAATAGGTTGTTCTACCAAAAAAAACACATGGCTTTCTCGAAATTACCAGTCGATGAACGTCCGGTATAATACTTATTTTAATGGTAACGAAAGCTACAAACAAGGGTTGACCAAGATTAGTCAAAATCATATTGATGACTATTCCGAGATATTATTGATGTACCCTATCAGTTATCACGAAAATGCCTCTGCAGGTGCTGCGGATATGAACAGGGCTGCTGAAAAAGCAGAAAAAGCGATAAAAAATCGTTCGATTAAGAAAAAACCCAAGAAAAACTACAAAAAATCGAAAGATCCTAAATACCAGGCTTTTTATAGTCAGGAAGAATTTAACACCATGATTGATGATTCCTGGCTTCTTTTAGGAAAAGCACAGTTTCACAATGCTGATTTTTTGGCTGCGGTAGGATCTTTTACTTACATAATCCGCCACTTTTCAACTCATAAGGATGTTGTGTCCGAAGCACAGATATGGTTAGCCCGAAGCTATGCCGAAATGGGTTGGTTTTATGAAGCCGAAGATGTACTGAACAGGATCAATAAAGATGATTTTTCGAAAAAACAAACAACATTCTTTTCTGCCGTAAATGCCGATTTATTACTAAAAGAAAAACAATATAATGATGCCATCCCATTTCTGGTACTGGCCATTAGTGGCGAAAAAAACAAAAAACAAAGAGTAAGGTTCGAGTACATTCTGGGACAATTATATGAACAGAAAGGCGATAAGGAGAATGCTTATAAAATGTTTGCTTCTGTTGCTAAATCGAATCCTCCGTTTGAAATGGAATTAAATGCCCGGTTGAAAGAAGCCGAAACACATATGGGTTCTGACGGAAGTATGCTGAAAATGCTTTCGAAAATGGCAAAAGACAGTAAAAACGCGGATTATCTAGATCAGATTTATGCTGCTATCGGTAATATATATAAGGAAGAAGGGAATATTGACAAAGCTATAGAAAATTATAAACTGTCTATAGAAAAGAGTACACGAAATGGTTATGAGAAAGCACAATCGCTGATATTACTTGCCGATTTGTATTATGACCAGGAAAAATATGTGGAAGCTCAACCATATTATGCCGAGGCTGTAACTATAATGAATGTATTGAGCAGTGATTTTCAACGGGTAAATAAGCTGGCTCAGACTTTATCTGAATTGAGTGAAAATATAGAAACGGTTGAACTACAAGATAGTTTACAAATGTTGTCCAAATTACCGGAAAAAGATAAAATAGATAAAATTAAGAAAATTATCGAACAAGTCATTAAAGACGAGGCAGAAGCTAAGAAGAAGGCTGAAGAAGAACAGAAATTGGCTGAAAGTTCCTATGGGCAAGGCAATATGAGCGGCAACACCAATACTAATATGCTGATGTCGTTGGGAGAAGGCAGGAATACTTCCTTCTATTTCTATAACCCACAGTTGCTGGCTGCCGGAAAAACGGACTTTCAAAAGAAATGGGGTACCCGTAAACTTGAAGATAACTGGAGAAGACAGGTTAAATCTTCTGTTGCAATGTCTGATATAGGCGAAACAGTTGATGATCCTTCCGGACTCTCAGATCAATCAGAAAATCAGGAAAAAACCGAAATAACACCGGAAGAGGATAATAAAAAACCGGAATACTATCTTCGCCAGCTGTTTACAACGCCAGAGCAGTTTGAAGCATCTGATGCCGAGATAATGGATGCATTATATAATGTAGGATTTATATATAATGATAAAATAAACAATACGCCGAAAGCAATTGAAACATTCGAGGAGTTGCAGCGTCGTTTCCCTTCATATGAAAAATTACCGGATGTGTATTTTTACATGTATCAAACCTATGTAAAACAAAACGATAAGGAAAAAGCGGATATTTACAGACAAAAGCTCATTAGCCAATATCCGGATAATAAGTATGCCAGAATACTTGCCCAGCCCGATTACGAAGAAAAATTGCGTAAAATGGCAATGGAACAGGATTCTTTATATGAGCAAACATATTATGCTTATCTGGGCAGCGATTTCAGAAAGGTTATCAATAATTACTCCTATATGGAGAAAAATTATCCCGCTTCTTATTTAATGCCTAAGTTTAACTTATTGTATTCGTTGAGTAAGGCTAAAACCGATACTCCCGAAAACTTCAAGGCTTCGTTGGATGAGTTGATTCAAAAATACCCGGATAGTGATGTTACATCTATTGCCAAAGATATGCTGGCATTGATGGCTCAAGGTCAGGAATCCAAAACCGGTAACAGCCATGGTAACCTTATCGCGTTACGCGACGAACAAACCAAAGCAAAAACAAATGTAGGAGAAGATGGCGAAGAGCTTAAGTTTAAGAAAGATGTTGACGAAACTCATTTCTTTGTTATATATGTGCCCAAAGACCGCACCAATATTTATAAGTTACAATATAATATAGCACTGTATAACTTTACCAAATTTTTAATTAAGGATTTTGATATCGAAATCAGGAAATATGATGACGAAAGCTTCCTCATTGTTAGAAATCTCGAAAACCTGGATGAGGCGCTTTGGTATCAGTCAGGCATATTAAGGGATAACGATATTTCTGCTGATATTAACAATAACGGACTAACAAACTTCGTTATATCCAAGAATAATTTCGGTTTGATATTCACTACTTTCTCTGTTGAGGAATATATACAATATTTTAATAGTAATATCGCTAAAGGTAACGATCAAAAAATTGTAGACAGAACAGGGCAGGTGGTAAAAAAACAGCCGGTAAAAACAGAAACTCCGGTTCAGCCGCAGGAACAACAAAAAGAAGAAACCGTAATCAAAGCGGTAGAAACTGAAACTCCGGCTATAACCGAAAAATTGTCGGAACCACAATCTC
>JAVBUB010000059.1:0-6549 GCA_031555675.1 Paludibacteraceae bacterium
CTTGTTCCGAGGGTACTCCCACCGAGGGTTGGATATCCATAAACCTGCTACCTTGCATGGATGAACCAACCATATCTTACACCAAAAACGATCAGTGTAATGATGATCCGTGCCAATACAGCGGCCCCTCCATCCTCATCAACGAAGTAATGATTTCGCCCGAAAAACATGACGGAGCTATATATGAAAAAAGCCATGATTGCTGGGGAAGTACCGAGCTTCGCGGTGGCGAATGGATCGAATTATACAATCCCGACAAATGTAATCCGGTAGATATATCGGGATACTTCCTGGCCAATGCCACTACCGACAAATCATCGCCATATTGCATATTAACCCGTAATTTAGGTGGTGGATTTATTTTACCTCCGGGAACAATTATTCCGCCTATGGGATTTTGTGTGATGCGTGGTGGAAATGCCACTCCGGTAAATCCCGCCTACCTTGTAAAAAATGGTGGTAACACAGTTGAGATTGTATTTACAGATCATCTGGATAAATTTTGCCTGAACAACGGTGGAATAAGGTTTTGGTTACCCAATGCAGGAAGCTGGTTCGCTTTTTACGACAGGGATGGTATTCCTCAAGATGCAATCTACTGGGGACCAAATACTACGGATATTTGCTCCGATTGCCTGCCTTGTAATCCCGGATTTACCGGAACATACAACGGCCCGTTGGTTTCATTGGATGGGATCCCCGCCACCCGGAAAACAAAGATACTCGATTATGCTATTACTCCCGACAGGTACGGGCTATCGCCCAAACGTATTCCCGATGGTGGTAACTGGGCCTTTAATGATTTGACCGAACCTAAAAAAGGCTATTGCAACAGCACCTGCAATTACCGCATCTCCACCGGCTGTAACGGAACAGCTACAGTACATATTGCCGGAGGAAGCGGCAATTTTTCATACTTGTGGAGCGACAACAACGCGCAAACAACGCCTACCGCTACCGGACTTTGCGAAGGAACTTATTGTGTAACGATTACCGATAACGAAACTTACTTAGAAAAAAAAATCTGTGTAACCGTTACTATTAACGAAATATCATGCCACCCGATGATTGCCGTAAACGACACTATTACCTCCAGCACCTGCATGGCGGTAGATACATTGGTAAATTTGCTACACAACGATACTACCTACTGCGAAACACCTTTAGTAAAATTACTGTCTTTGCCGACTATTCCCGGATCTACTGCCAGCCTTGAACAAGACTCGCTACTCCATTATACTTTTCCGGGTAGCTCCGAACAATTATCGGACAGTATTTATTATGAAATTACCTGCGAAACATACCGCGATACCGGTTTATTCGTATTCTATTTAAAGCCGGATAAACCTATTATCAGTTCTTTAAAAATAAAAGAAAACAATGTATCTTTCAATATTTCGGGAGGAATACAGCCTTACGCCCTTTATTTGAATGGCGAGTTGCAACCCGGCACGAACAACTTTCAAAATCTACCCAATGATTCATACCTCCTGTACCTGATAGATGCCAAAGGATGTGTAGACTCCATTCGTTTCAATATATCACTTAACAACAATGTGACAAACGATACTGTAACATTTACCGCTTGTAATGATATTTATGTTGAAATACCTATTCTCGATAATGATTCGATAACCCAGTACAGTTATTGCAAAAATCTGGATATTATATTACTCACAACACCAACACTTACAGGGGCTAATATTACAATTTTGAATAGAAAATTAATTTACCAATATCCTCATGCTAATGATACCGGAAATGTAGACTTAACAGACTCTATACAATACCAAATTTCTTGCAATAACATGCAAAAAACAGCTTGGGCTTACATATACATACATCTGGAAAAGCCTATTATAACAGATTCCGAAGTGATACGAAACAATATTATTTTTTCTGTTACAGGAGGTTACGCGCCATACATATTCACATTAGACGGTTCTGTTATAAGCAAGCAACCCTATTTCTATAACATCATTCCAGGTAATCACATTTTATATGTTCGCGACGAAAAATACTGTACCGACTCTATTCATTTCAATATACCATTTCCATGTGAAAAAATTATCCCTACTAAATTTTTCAGTCCTAACAATGACGGATTAAACGACACCTGGGTCATTCAACATATAGATTGTTATAAAACATTTATCATCGAAATCTACGACCGTTTCGGAAAATTACTGAAAAGATATGAAAACGAATATATCCCGTGGGACGGCATGTATCTTGGAAAACTAATGCCGTCTACCGATTATTGGTACGTGATAGATATTCCTGAATACAAAGACAAGATATCAGGGCATTTCACGTTGATCAACAAATAATTTTTGTTTTCCACAAAGGCAAAAATTTCACAAATAACATCCTGAATTTGTGAACTTTGTGTATTTGTGGAATATTATGCAAAAAAACACCCCTTAAAATTTTCATACAACAGATTAGGTGCTTATTTTTGTAACCAGAAACAAAAAACTTAATTATATATACAAATGGGAAGAGCATTTGAATACCGCAAAGCGACAAAAATGAAAAGATGGGGCAACATGGCCCGTGTTTTTACCAAACTTGGTAAACAAATATCAATAGCCGTAAAAGAAGGCGGCCCCGAAGCCGATACCAATCCACGCCTTCGTGTACTGATACAACAAGCCAAAAAAGAAAACATGCCGAAAGACAATATCGAAAGAGCTATTAAAAAAGCTACTTCGAAAGACGAGGCAGATTACAAGGAAATGAACTACGAAGGATATGGCCCCAACGGAATCGCTGTATTCGTGGAAACAGCTACCGACAATCCCAATAGAACCGTAGCCAATCTTCGCAGCTATTTTACCAAACATGGCGGATCATTAGGCACCTCCGGATCTTTGGAATTCCTTTTCGATCATAAATGCGTTTTCAAGATCGCTAAAAAAGACGGTGTTTCGCTGGATGACCTTGAGCTGGAATTAATAGACTTCGGTGTAGACGAACTCGAAAATGATGAAGAAGACAACAGCATCGTACTATATGGACCATTTCAATCTTATTCGGCTATTCAGAAATACCTTGAAGAAAACGGTTTCGAAATACAAAGCGCCGAATTCGAACGCATTCCAAATGACCTGAAAGAACTTACAGAAGACCAGAAAGTACAGATCAATAAACTTCTCGAAAAAATAGAAGACGACGAAGATGTTCAGAATGTATATCACAATATGAAAGAATAACTTCTTTGAAATGAAAAGATGAAGAAAATGAAAGAAATGAAATAATTATTCTTTCATTTTCTTCATTTCTTTCATTATTTTAATTCCCTTCATTTTTAATTATTTCATCATGAAACCAATTCAGATTTCAGAAAAAATATATTACGTAGGAGCAAATGACCGCCAGAAACACCTGTTTGAGAATATGATTCCCCTACCCTATGGCGTATCTTACAACTCGTACCTTATTGTTGATGAGAAAGTTGCATTAGTTGACACCATAGATATCTGTTTTGCCGAGCAATATTTCAAAAAGATAGAAGCAATACTAGGAAACAAACAGGTAGATTATTTGATTATCAACCACATGGAACCGGATCATTCGGGTTCTATCGCATTGGTAAAACAAAAATACCCGAATGTAAAAATTGTAGGAAATGCCAAAACATTTCGTTTGATAGAAGGATTTTTCGGCATTAAAAACGACCTGATGGAAATAAAAGACGGCGATTCACTCAACCTCGGTTACCACAATCTGAATTTTTATTTTGTACCCATGGTACACTGGCCCGAAACCATGGTTACATTTGATAATACCGAATCTATTTTGTTTTCCGGCGACGCTTTCGGATGCTTCGGCACGTTGGACGGGGGAGTTATTGATACCCAAATCAATTTGGATAAATTCTGGAGCGAAATGAGAAGATATTATTCCAATATTGTAGGAAAATATGGCGTCCCCGTACAAAATGCACTGAAAAAACTCTCCGGATTAACCCTAAAAACCATCTGTACCACCCACGGACCTGTTTGGACTGAAAATATTAGTAAAGTAGTAAGTTTATATGACCAGTGGAGTCGCTACGAAGGCGAAGAAGGAGTTGTTGTAGCTTATGGTTCCATGTACGGGCATACCGAACAAATGGCCGAAGCCATAGCACAAGGATTAGTAGAAAATGGCATTAAAAACGTAATTATCCACAATGTTTCCAAATCCCATCCAACTACTGTATTGAGCGACATATTCAAATACAAAGGACTAATTATCGGAAGCCCTACCTACTCAAACGAACTATATCCTGAAATAGTAACATTACTCAACAAAATAGAAACACGAGGCATTAAAAACAGATTGTTTTCTTATTTTACCGGATTCTCATGGGTCAGCGCCGCCTTCAAAAACATGACTACTTTTGCCGAGCGCATGGGCTGGGAAGTAACCGGACAACCCATAGAACAACAATATACCATTACCAAAGACAAAGAGCAGGCTTTTTATGACTTGGGAAAAGCCATGGCCGAAAAATTGAAAAAGTAATTAAAATATCTAGCTGCCTCAAAAATAAAAGAAAAATGAAAATTCCGCTAATTTACCCAAACTGTTGCGTAAATTAGCGGAATTTGCGTCATTAACGTTCAAAAAATATCTCAATATCTACGAATATCGCGAAGCAAATATCTATAAATATCTCAATATCCTAAAACTTATATTTCCGTTTCGGATTTTTAGGAAACAATCCTTTTTTTACCCGCTTTTCCTGGTCAAAAACCTCTTTGATGCTCCAGAAGCAAGTAAATCCTAATACGCCGAATATAGCCGAAACAAAAAGATTCTGAATAAAAAGGGAAGCACCGCAGGTTAACAATCCCGTGAAAAAGAAAAGCCAACACGACTTCCTTCCCATATAATACTCTGCCTTGATAACCAATGGGTGAAACACGCCAATAATTACAAAAACAATAACACCCAACAAAATACCACTGTAATACAATCCCATATCATTCATGATTAAGTAAATACAAAAATAATAAAACTCGCAAGTTCAACTTCTACAAAACTGTATATTTATAACAATAAAAATATATTTATGTTTTCAGGCATTCGTCGCCCGGCGAATATACAACAAATAAAATAACAGAATAAAGGAAATTAATATAATCTGTGGACTATTTTAAGCCGATTTTTATTATTTTTGTTGAAATTTTGAACAAATGATAAATAAGAACATGGTGCTCCGCACCGAAAATCTTGTCAAAAAATATAAACAACGTACTGTTGTTAACCACGTTTCCATAGAAGTAAACCAAGGTGAAATTGTAGGTTTGCTGGGGCCGAATGGCGCCGGAAAAACAACAACTTTCTATATGACTACCGGCCTTGTTACACCAAACGAAGGAAAAATATACCTGAATGATGTGGATATTACCAGCTATCCCGTATACCGCCGCGCTCAAAATGGTATCGGCTACCTGGCACAAGAAGCATCTGTATTCCGTAAAATGACGGTAGAAGATAACATTAAGGCCGTATTGGAAATGACCAAATTCAGCAAAGCATACCAAAAGGAAAAACTGGAAACGCTTATTGCGGAATTTAACTTGGGACATGTACGCTTTAACAAAGGAGACCGGTTGTCGGGAGGCGAACGCCGCCGTACCGAAATAGCACGGTGTTTGGCTATCGAACCAAACTTTATCATGCTCGACGAACCTTTTGCCGGAGTAGACCCCATTGCCGTACAAGATATACAAGACATTGTATGGAAGCTCAAGGATAAGAATATCGGTATTCTCATTACCGACCACAACGTAGACGAAACATTGGCCATTACAGACCGGGCTTACATTTTGGTAGAAGGTAAAATACTTTTCCAGGGCACTGCCGAAGATCTTGCAGAAAACGAAATGGTAAAAAAAGTATATCTGGGAAACAATTTCGTATTAAAGAAAAGGCAAAGTCCTGTGTAACATTTACATTCGTCGTCCGACGAATATGATAAATCTCATCTATTTGTAGTAAAATACAGATTTCTAGTTATATCTCCATATCTCCTTTCGGGAATTATTTTTATATAAAATTGGCTATAATAGATTTTTTATGTATCTCCGTTAAATGATGAGCATTTGTTGTTTCGCGGCATGTTATCTTCACAACAACAATGTCCTCATTATTTTTTTTACTCCTCCGTATTTTATTTACAATATTTTATATGAGTATGTCCACGTTCAATATCCATACCCATCCGCAAAATTTATATTTTAAAGAAGAGCCTGATTACAATCTAATAAAAGAGCAGACACTTTTAGATTATTTTGCTCAAATGGGTAATCAAAATATTTTTAGGTAACTATATACTTTTTTATACTATCCACAGATTACACAAATTATCACAGATGTTTTTAATATTATTTATGTTCATCTGTGCAAATTGTAGCATTCGCGCAATTTAAAATCGCGATACGAATATAAACCTATAACCGCAGCGTCTTCTGTGAGTGAAGTGAATTAATAATCACAACAATAATACGTATAACTTAAAGACAATTGAACCTTTTTCATCTTTGCTTGTTTATT
>JAVBUB010000084.1:0-5633 GCA_031555675.1 Paludibacteraceae bacterium
AGCTTTCCCAAGAAGTTAACCCCATGTGTTCTTTTTCGGCGTTTACCCTTGATATGATAAGTTCGGCAGCAGTATGACCATGCACGGCGTAATGTAGCTTGTTTTGGATTTTAGCAAAGAATTCTTTTGTAGTTACTGCATCTTTATTATAATCCATCGATGTGGCATAAATATCTGTTATCTTCTGGTAAAAACGGCGTTCGCTTAAACGGATTTCACGGATTTCGGCAAGCAGGTGTTCAAAATAATCTTCGCCGAGAAACGCGCCGTTTTCCATTCGTTTTTTGTCTATCACGTAGCCACGAATGGCATAATCGCGTAAGACGGTTGTCGCCCACTGACGGAAAGCTGTTGCTCGCTTAGAGTTAACACGATAGCCGACTGCAATTATTGCATCGAGATTGTAATGTTTGGTTTTATATGTTTTACCATCTGATGCAGTTACCGAGAATTCCTCGGCAACTGAATTTTCATCCAGTTCGTTTTCTTTGAATATATTTTTGAGGTGCAACGATATATTGTCCGTTGAGCAGTCAAACAAAGCCGCCATTAATTTCTGGCTAAGCCAAATAGTTTCATCTTGCAACCTTACTTCAATCGTATTTTCACCTGTTTGATTGGTGAAAATAAGGAATTCGGCAGTACTGTTGCGGATTTGTAAATTCTTTTTTGTCATCTTATTGTTTGTTTACAATAAACTTGATTTTTGATTAGAGATACGCATTATCCCATCTCCCCATACTCCCTTATCTTTGCTTCACAAATCCGTTTTGTCAAATCCCGGAGCGATTCCACTTTCAAAACCAACGCATCGATATCTTCTTTTGTAACTACAAAATCAGGGTCATATCTTCCATGCACATAAGCTGCTTTTATTAAATTGAAAAGCCGTTTTTCTTCAACGGTATCTTGCGGAAAAATCTGCATTAATTCCGGTGAGTACTTTTTTACCGATTTTAATAATTTGGAAAGATTGTGTTGTTTGTTGTTCTGTTGTGTATAAACCAAACGAAGGGCATAATAGTAATTTTCACAGGCTTGATGAAGATTAAACGAAGCCAGTTGATAATCTTTTTCTGAATAATAAAATCCTACACCTTTAAGAAAACCATTTGCTCTGTTAAATTTCTCATTAAAATACTCCTCCGCTTGCTGTTTGATTTCTTCAAAGTTGAGTTTACGGCGACGGGCAAGTTTAAATTTGCCACTATCATAAAGAATAACACCTTCTTCCTTTATCTGTGTATAGAAATAACGCCCTTCTTCGAGGTCTTTATTCAATTTCTTTATATCGTCATTGATAAATTGTACAGGAGGTTGACGGTCGGGATCTTTGGCACGATTGTAATAAATATCTTCCACATTGTCGAGAGCTTTGCCCGCTACACCATCCGAAATGCCGCTGGTCGCTACCAATATATCGTAATCACTGACATAAAACTGGATTTTCCCGAATTCAAATTTTTCGTCATAGTCCACATATTTGTTGCGGGCATAACTTCCATAAAGGATTATCATTTCAGCTTGGGGGAGTCTTTTATGTATCTGTTCGACAAGGAAATTGAGTTCTTCCTGTTTCTGCTTGGGCAAATATGCTATGGACTTTTTCATCGGGAATAATTTATTGTTTGCTACACGCTTACAAAGCTAATGCAACAAAGTTAAAAAATAAAGGAATAAATTATTAACAAATTTAAATGAAATTATAATTTTGCACTATCAACCTGTCATTATTCATCTTGTCAGTCCGTACACTTTGAATAAATCGAAAATACAGGCACAACTGTAAGATTTATTTTAGTATTAACTACACCCGAAAAACCGGGTGCTAAACGGACAATGTATATGAATAATGATAATTTCGTGGTCTTGATAGACCATGTAAGCTCTACCTTTCGGCTTTCCTTTCCGGAAACAAAAAATAAATTTTCAACTTTTCCCCTTTGCCTGATTTATTACATCGAAAATAATGAAAACGAACCGATGATTGAAGTCAGGTTCGATAAAGAAAAGGCAACAATAACCTGTTTTTTTGATGACCAGAATAAATGTGATATGGTGTCACTTTGTTTTGATACTGTAGAAGATGAAGATTTATTTATAAAGTATCTGAATGAGATTGCTGAGTATAATTATAGAAAGAAATATTGGCAAGCTTCACAGTTTTGGGTCAGATTAGATGTTACGGATGGGTGTAATGTTTTCATTTTCTATGTTTAAATTGATTGTATATAAGCTGTAGAAAAAAATATGTTGTACGAGACAAAGAATTTAGTTGGATTTTAGTTGGAATCAAGCGGAATTTAGTCTGCGTGAAGTGGATTTCAGCCGGAATCAAGTCGAATCAAGTGGAAAATAAAAGGATTTAAGTGGAAACAAGCCGGATTCACTTAAATTCCTTTAATAACCGGGTTGATTTTATTAAAATGTTGTTAAATTAGCTTATTATAAAAATGTATTGCTATGAAAATAAGAATATTACATTTGTTGCTTTTTAGCTGTTTTTCTTTTACTTACCTGTATACACAGGTAAGTAATTACACATTAACCAATCCCCCGCCTTTAGTTGCTTCAAATACAACAGATACCACTTACACACCTGTTGTTGATTTAGCTCCCGGTACAACTTATTACTACAATGTGGTGGCTGAAAACTCTTATGGCTATTCCGGTAATAAAATCGGTTCGTTTACCACAGCAGGAGTTCCGGCTTTTTGCGTTCCTGATATAGAGAGCCTAATAGACTTGAAAAGAAGTTATTGCTTTGCACTTACCCTGAATACCCTGAATTACCAACGTAATAAAACTACTTATTTAGGTACTTTCTACATGCCCGAAAGTGTTTATACGACTTCCCTCAAACGTGGGAAAACATATAATTACGAATTAACCATACATTTTTACGATAACCTGAATTACCCGCTAAGTTTCCTGATAGACTGGAATCAAAACGGGGTACTGGATACCGGAGAATTATACGACGGCCAAAAATTCAATAACCCAAGTAAACCCTCTGATGCCAAAGAATCATGGATATTCAAAGGTACGGTAACCGTGCCAATGAATGCCAAATTAGGCAAAACGGTATTGCGTGTTGCTCCCTCGTCTATTTGGGAGCCTGTAAGGTTCTGTGATTCATGGGCGCAATTTATAGTGAATGTATTACCCAGTGAAGATTGCGAAAGTTTTACACTCTCCTATAATAAAGAAGATGCGCTTTGCTATGGTGAGAACTCCGGTAATATCCACCTATCACCACAAGGTGGAACTGCTCCTTATAGCATAAAATGGACAGACGGCAATCAGGAGGCAGAGCGTAACAATTTATCATCGGGAACATATCAAGCCACCGTAAAAGACAATGCAGGCTGTGACCGTACTACACCTCTATTGGCTATTCAATCGCCGTCCCTTATCCAAATGGATACCATAACAGTAGATAATCAACTCGAAATCTCTATTTTCGGGGGAACAGGTTCATACCTATACCAATGCACCAAAGACGGTTCGCCTTTCGATATTTCACAAACCACCCCAGTGTTGTCCGAAGCCGGAACTTACTCGCTTACTGTTACCGATGAAAATAGCTGTATGAGAACATTTGACAATATCATTATTGCAGCAGAGGGTACAACAACAAAAATTCCGGTGGTAAAAGCACAAACAGCCACTTTACAAGTATATCCGAATCCAACCATTGGAGAAATTAACATCACAAGCGAGAATACAATAAGCAATATTGAAATACTAAGCATTTCAGGAAAAACAATGCTTAACAAAGTTGTATCAGGAACACAGGTTGTTTTGAATATGGAAAATTTACCGGATGGCGTTTATTTGGTAAAAGCACGTACGAGGAAAGGGATAGAATGGACTAAGGTTGTTAAAAATTTATCTATTAGCCGATGATAAAGTAGTAAATCGTAAATGAAAATTATAACAATTCAAATAAGTTTTTTATATTTGCAATACTACTCGCTTAACAAGGAGTATCGCAAATGAAAAATATGGGTAATAAAATTGATTCAGGGCGAAATTATTTGGATAAATATTTCTCTTCCATACGTTCGAAAGGTCGCTACACTTTTACTTATGACGAATTAGAGGAACAATTTGGTCTATCAAACAGAGCCATAATCCAAAGCCTTTCCAGATTAAAAAAGAAGGGTGAAATAGTTCAGGTTCGCAAAGGGTTTTATGCTATCCTTCCTCCCGAATATTCTCAACAAGGAATGTTGCCACCCTATTTATTTATCGACGATTTAATGAAATCGCTGAACAAGCCTTACTATGTAGGTTTATTGTCGGCAGCCGCGTTATATGGTGCAGCTCATCAGCAACCTATGGAATACTTTGTTATCGCTCAAACACCTGCACCACGAAGCATTAACAACAAAAAACTGAAAATCTCTTTCTTTTCAAAAAACAATTGGGAACAAGACGATATTGTACAAAAAACAACCGATGCAGGTTATCTCAATGTTTCTTCGCCCGAACTAACGGCATTAGACCTATTAGCCTATGTCGATAAAATTGGGTTGAACCGGACAACTACCATATTACAGGAATTGGCACAAGTAATGAAGGCATCGACGCTTGCAAAAACAACCATGCGATACCCAAGTACACCGGTCATTCAACGCTTAGGTTATATCTTAGATAAAGTGTTAGGCGAAGAAAAGCTGTCCGAAGCTTTGCAAAAGGTACTAAGCAATAGAACTATTGTCCCCGTCTTGCTGTCTGTTCAAAACAAAAAGAAAGGCGAAACGGACGAGAGATGGAAAGTAATTATAAACATGGAAATTGAAAGCGATTTATGATACCTCAACGATACATTACAGAATGGAAAACACAGGCCCCTTGGCCAAATGACGCTCAAGTAGAACAAGACTTGATAATTGCGCGGGCTTTGGTCGAACTGTTTTCCGACGATTTATTGAAAAAGTCATTGGCATTCCGGGGTGGGACAGCTTTGCATAAACTATACCTGCAGCCACAGGCTCGCTATTCCGAAGATATTGATTTAGTACAGATCAATTCGGAACCAATCAATCCCATACTCAAACAAATCCGGGAACGGCTATCTTTTCTCGGCACAAAACGAACGGTAAAGCAGCACATTCACAACAATACCATTATTTACCGCTTCGATACAAGTACGCAACCGGTAATCAACATGCGGCTGAAAGTCGAAATCAATGCCCGTGAACACTTCAATGTGTTGGGCTTGAAAGAAATTCCTTATAAGGTGGAAAATTCGTGGTTTTCCGGTGACTGTATGCTAACCGGCTACGAATTGGAAGAACTTTTGGGAACCAAGTTGCGCGCCCTTTACCAACGCCGTAAAGGCCGCGATTTATTCGATTTGTATTGGGCTTTGGTTCATCAGAATGTAGATGTTTTAAAACTTATTCAATGCTACAAAACTTACATCCAATATTCGGTAGAAAAACCACCCACTCAAAAACAATTCCTAATCAACATGGAAGAAAAGATTATCGATAAGGAATTTTTAAAAGACATTCACATTATCCTTAAACCCGGCGTTGAGTATAATAATGAAAAGGCTTGGGAATTGGTGAGGAAAGAAATAATTGAAAAGATATAGTACTTTAAGACACTCCTTTCCTCAG
>JAVBUB010000081.1:0-14705 GCA_031555675.1 Paludibacteraceae bacterium
ATGAACAAAACGTTTTTTTCATGCGCACCGAATTCGACCTGACCGACTTTTTAATTCCCCGCAATAAAATAGAAGAATATTTTGATACGCTGTTTGGCAAAAAGTACCAAATTAATTTTTCATTATACTTCGGTGATCAGAAACCACGTATGGCACTTTTTGTTTCAAAAATGTCGCATTGCCTGTTTGATATTCTTGCCCGTTATATTGCTGGCGAATTGGATGTGGAAATTCCTGTGATCATCAGTAATCATCCCGATATGCAATGGGTAGCCGATCGTTTCGGCATCGAATATCATGTATTCCCTATTACCAAAGAAAAAAAAGAAGAGCAAGAAGCAAAAGAAATAGCTCTAATGCAGGAAAAAGGTATTACATTTATCGTATTGGCCAGATATATGCAGGTTATTTCAGAAAAAATGATTATCGATTATCCCAATAAAATTATCAATATCCACCATTCATTTTTACCTGCATTTATCGGCGCAAAGCCATATCATGCCGCTTACGAAAGAGGAGTAAAAATTATTGGTGCTACCGGGCATTATGTAACAACAGAATTAGACGCCGGGCCTATCATTGAACAAGATGTGGTACGCGTAAACCACAAAGACACTGTACAATCATTGGTACACAAAGGTCAAGATCTTGAAAAAATAGTACTTTCGCGTGCAGTAGAAAAACACGTGGAAAGAAAAGTATTGGTTTATAAAAACAAAACCGTAGTATTCAATTAAAAATAAAAAAACGTAGGGATTATTTCAATGTCATTTTTCAAAGAATTGAATTAGGTCTACGCAGGCTTTGTTCAATTCTTTTATTTTTTTGCGTAGAACAGGATGCACAAAACCCGGAGCTATTTCGGCCATGGGAGCAAGTACAAATTTTCTTTTTTCAAGATGCGGGTGAGGCACTACAAGCTTATCTGTTTCCAACACCAATTGATCATAAAAAAGAATGTCGATATCAATCAGACGATCTTCGTAATCGACAGACTTCTTTTCCGTCCTACCTTGTAATTTTTCAATATCCTTAATGTCCGACAACACTTCATCGGGATGAAGTGTGGTTTTTACAGCAACAACAGCGTTCAGAAACTTATTACCGGACTGATATCCCCACGCATCACTCTCGTATAAAGAAGATATTTTAGTGATCTCTCCTACCCTCGCAGAAATCATCGCAAGAGCCCTGAGCAAGTTATCTTTTCTGTCGCCTGTATTACTTCCTAAACCTAAATATACTGTTACCATTGAATGAGGAGTAAAAAAGAGAAATTGAGGTAATGATAAAAACTATTACCTCATTTCTCGTTTTTATTTTCTAATTTCTAATTCGTTTTATACTCGTAAGATACTTTTTTCAATTCTTCGTTGGCTTCTACGATTTTCTTTTTCAAATCGCTTTTATAATCAATCAGTTTTTCCTGGATATCAGCATTTCCTAAAGCCAGAATTTGCACTGCTAAAATAGCGGCATTCAAAGAACCGTTAATGCCTACTGTAGCCACCGGAATTCCCGGAGGCATTTGTACAATAGCCAACAAAGCATCCATGCCGTCGAGCGACGCGTTAATGGGTACACCAATTACAGGTAAAGTTGTCATAGACGCAATAACTCCGGGCAAATGAGCTGCCATTCCGGCTGCTGCAATAATTAACTTAATTCCTCTTTCTTGTGCGTTGGTAGCAAATTCTTCCACTTCTTTTGGTGTCCGGTGAGCAGATAACGCATTGATTTCAAATGGAATTTCAAACTCATTCAGCAATTTTGCCGCTTTTTCCATAACGGGAAGATCGGAAGTACTTCCCATGATAATACTAACAATTGGATTCATTATGATATTTTTAAAGATTCTGAAAAATAATTGATTGATTAGAAAAGTATAAGTACATTATTTACTCCGGTATTTTTACCATACAAGATACTGGATAGTGATCTGAATATTTGACATTATCTATCTGATAATCGGAGCAAACAAAATTTTTATTGGTAAGGATATAATCGATACGAAACCGGTACAATTTATCCCTGAATGTTATTCCCATGCCACTTCCGCTCCCTACAAACGAATCGGATAAGTTTTTACTCATTTTCCTGTATACATAAGAAACAGGAATATCATTAAAATCCCCACAAACAATAACTTTATAAGGCGATTCTGCTATTTTTCCGGCAACTATTTCGGCCTGTTTCGCTCTGATGGCAGTAGCCACACTCAGTTTTTCCGCCATGAGAGATACTATTTCCGAATCTATTTTTTCGGATAAATTATCTTTATCTTTTTTCGTTAATTTATTCGATTCCAAATGATTATTAAAAATCCGAACGGTATCATTGCCCATTTTGATATCGGTAAAAACAGACGAATTAAACTTACTGTCATATTTAATTTGTTCGGCATGTACAATCGGGTATTTGGAGAAAGTAGCCACACCATAAGTTACATTCTTTCTATCAAACATAATATTAATATAATGATATGGATAATTTTTAAAGCTGGTAAGAATTTTTTCCTTTGATAAAAAATCTCTCCCATTTTTGTGATATCCAAATTCCTGCATACAAATGATATCGGCATCTGAGGCGGCAACATAATCCAGTATTTTGCTATCCTTTTTATAATAATTAAACAGCATTACATTATATGTCAATATTTTAATATTTTTTCCTTCTATTTTACTTTCTTTTTTTTCTTTAAAAATAGAAACGGAAGTTCTCAAATTATTAGAAAACAATAAGAGTATTAACAAAGAAATAAGAAAATGCCATTTTAAATGAATTACCCAAAACAGCACAAAACAAAAATTAATAAAGGCCAATAACAGGAAAGCCATGCCGAAATAGGCTGAAAAATGGTATTTTTCGGGAGATAAATATAAACAGGACACAGACAATAATAAAGCTACTACAGCTATAATATTGAATGACAATGCTCCTATTTTGATAATGCTCCTTATCATTTTTTACTTAAATCTTTACCGTTGACTTTGATCAAACAATTTCTTCTTTTCTTCAGCAGATAAATTATCATAACCGGACTTTTTTATTTTATCGAGTATAGCATCTATTTCTTCGCTTTCGCGCTTCTTGCTTCGGTTATACTCCTGATCCATGTTTTTAGCATAATGGCGTGTAACTTTCATTTTCGGCTTACGCTTAAACATACTGACGAAAAGGTCTATCGGTTTATTGATAATATCCGTCATATCTTTTCCTTTTTTTATCAGTACGGCAAATAAATATCCGGTAAAAGCGCCTCCCAGATGGGCAATATGCCCTCCGTTGTTAAAAGACGTTACACTCAGCAAATCAACACCCACAATAACCAAAGCCAGGTATTTTAATTTAATCTTTCCGATAAACATCAGGTTTATTTCAAGATTAGGTACGGTAGCGGCTATACCCACGGTAATGGCCAATATAGAAGCAGACGCGCCAAGTAGCCATGAATTGTATTTCATGTCTTCGAAAAACGGAAAAACATTGAACGAAATCATGTAAAAAACAGCTCCTACAATACCTCCTATCAAATATAAGCCCACAAGCTGTTTGCCGTTATAGTAGGAAAGGAAGAAACGACCAAACCAATATAAAAAAAGCACATTGAACAGAATATGAAAAAGATCGTGGTGTAGAAACATGTACGTGAAAATTGTCCACGGACGGGTTAAGAATACAGACGGTAAAGCCGGCATTTCCAGATAATACATAAAGTTGATACCTTTCGCTTTAAAAAGCATCAAAATGACTTCCAATAGTCGTACAATAATAAAGACTCCCAAATTAACATATATCAGCTTTGTTACGCTGCTTCCTTCTTTAAAAGAAGTTTTTATCTCATTTTTTATACTCACGTGCCACTCTAATTTAAATTATCGACAAATATTGGCCTTTTATTTATGCAAGGTTCCTTTTTTTCTCCAGAATAGAATAAGAATCAAACCAAACAACATTCCTCCCAAGTGGGCAAAGTGGGCTACAGAATCGCCTCCAAATCCAAAACTTCTTACTCCGGCAAAAAGTTCAAATAAACCGTATAATACGACAAAATATTTGGCTTTTATCGGCACCGGAAAAAACAATAAAAACAGATGGATATTGGGAAACAACATTCCAAAAGCCAGCAAGATACCAAAAACAGAACCGGAAGCCCCAACTGTTATAAAACGATTCAGAAATTCAGTTTTCACAGCGATAAGTTGAGGTATGGATCTTATTATTTCTCCGGAACCTGCATCAACACCTCCGGCCGGAATGCCCGAAGCCATTAATTGGTTAAGTTCCTTTACAATCGGTTCCAGTTGCAAATACCATACCAATTCTTGTGTTAATCCGGCACCAATACCTGTTATAAGGTAATATATCAAAAAACGCCTGGGTCCCCAGTATTGTTCCAAAGTTCTACCAAAAATATACAACGAGAACATATTGAAAAATAAATGTTCAAAACCACCATGCATAAACATGTATGTAATAAGTTGTACGGCTTTGAAATCGGAAGCTCCTATATAATGCAATCCGAGTACAGGATACAAATCGACGCCAGATATACGGGGCAAAATAGCAGTAGCCAACCACAACAATGCATTGAGAATGACTAAATTTTTGACTACAATGGGAATAGAGCCCCAGAAAGAATCATTATTGCTGTTCATTTTATTTAATTTTGGAACAAAAATAATGAAAAAAACACTCGAAAACATGTTTTAAAACACTATTTAGCTAAAAAGTCACAAAAATTTTAATTTTTTCCTCTAAAATATTTGGAAACAATTTTATAACGCTTATTTTTGTCTAATCAAATTACAAACTTATTTTAGGTTTAATTATAAAATTAACATTTATCTATTATGAACAAAGCTGAATTAATTAGCGCTATGGCAGCAGAAGCTGGTCTTAGCAAAGTTGACACAAAAAAAGCTCTTGATGCTTTCATTCAATGTGTATCTGACGCTCTTAAAGCAGGAGACAAAGTTGCTCTTGTAGGATTTGGTTCTTTTGGTGTTGCTCAAAGAAGCGAACGTACCGGTATCAATCCTGCTACTAAAAAACCAATCAAAATTGCTGCTAAAAAAGTAGTTAAATTTAAAGCTGGTGCTGAATTGTCAGATAGCGTTAAATAAGACAACTTTAATTTAAAATAAAAAAGGAATGCTTTCGCATTCCTTTTTTGTTTTAAACTATATCCTGTAGGGCTAGAGCTAGGTAGAAAATATATGCTGAAACTACGATTTTGTGTGCCTACGGCACACAAAATCGTAGTTTAATATAGTAGCATACCTAACGGCATACTGATTAACTTCTGAATAATTATTTTTACCAGATTATAATTCCTATAAAGGGATTTGTCTGTTGTCTCATTACAATATGCCTGCTACCTGCATCGTCATGGTAAAGACGTCAAGCATGGCGTTTCTACAGTGAACGTATAGCTTTTTTCAGGCTATTCATGGCCATTTCTAATATATTATGCGGCGTAGCGATATTTAAACGGGCAAAACCACTTCCGCCGGGACCAAAACTAGGGCCATCATTTAGGCCTAATTTTGCTTTTTTTACCAGCAAATCTTTTATTTCATCATCATTTAAACCTAATGCACGAAAATCAATCCAGATCAAAAAAGAAGCTTCCGGAATCATTATTTTCAACTGCGGAATGTTGTTTTTAATAAACTGATCGACATACCCGGTATTTCCTTGCAAATAACTTTTTAACTCTGAAAGCCATTCTTCTCCATACATATAGGCGGCTTGTGTAGCTACATATGCAAAAATATTTCCTCCCCGGCAATCCAGCTTATTGATAAACATATCGTAAACTTTTTTTATATTTTTGTTTGGAATGATATAAAAAGAGCTACTTAAACCGGGCATATTAAACGTTTTGCTGGGAGCCATCAATGTAATGCTATTATCGCGTGCTTCTTTCGAAACAGAAGCAAAAGGAATGTGTTGATGATTAAAAAGGGCCAAGTCGGCATGAATTTCGTCGGAAATAACCAATACTTTGTGTTTAAAGCAAATATCAGACAATGCTTTGAGTTCTTCTTTGGTCCAAACCCGTCCACCGGGATTATGAGGACTGCAAAGGATGAACATTTTTACCTGATTTTCTATAATTTGTTTTTCGAATAGTTCTAAATCTATTTCGTACCGGCTATCTTTCAATACCAGTTCATTACAAATTAATTTACGGTTATTATGTTCTATGTATCCCATAAATGGAGGATACACGGGAGTTTGTACTATAATCGAATCTCCTTCAGTTGTAAAAGCGCGTATAGCATAGGCTAGAGCGGGAACTACACCTGCTACAAATTCAATCCATTCACGCTTAATTTCCCATTGATGCCTTTTTTGTAACCAATTAATAATGGGTGAAAAATAATCTTTAGGCAATACGGTATAACCCAGGATTTCATGTTTGGATCTTTCGTTAATGGCATTCATAACCACATCGGGCGTACGAAAATCCATATCGGCCACCCAAAGAGGAAGTATATCTTCGGCACCAAAGCGGGCAAGCATCAACTCTTTTTTGTAAGTAGAATAACCCTTTCGGTCTATTATTTCGTCAAAATTATAATTTGCCATTAAGGATGAATTAAGCCTTTAGGATACAACGCTACACAAAACAGACAGAAACAGAAGATCCAAAATAAAGTAATTCCTTAATGTTTTATTTTGGATCTTCTATCATTTATTTTCGATATTATTTTTTCTTTTCCGATTTTCCGAAAACAGAAAAGTGAATATATCTTGACGGATGTTCTTTTATATCTATTACCAACTTATTGGCGTTGTCTGTAGTATTGGTCAGATTATTATACAAAGTTTTATCATTGAGCAACAGGCCAATGCTGCCTTCATCGCTGTTAATTTTATCGGTAATGGTTTGCAAATTTTGCATGGTGGTATCAATAGTAGCCAGAGTACCTCCAATATCGGCTTTATTCAATGATTCGCTTATCTCGGAGAAGTTAGAACTTACTTTATTAAAGTCTTTTACGATAACTGGTATTTCGTTTTGCATTAAAGTGTTAAATTTACCGGTTACATGTTCTACATTACGAGCCGAAACCTCCAATGATTCCAATGTATTTTGCAAAGCAGGTTTTTCGGCCAATGCACGTACTGCGCGCATCAGGGAATCTATTTGGGGAATGAGTTTTTGTATATCGGGGAGAATATCTTGTTCTACTGCATCAAACAGGTTTCCTGCTATGATTGAAGGAATGGTATCGCCTGCCTCATAAAATTTATTCGACAAATAATCCAGTATTATTTGTATTTTCTTAGGTCCGATCAGACCATCGTCGGTAAGTTCAAAAATAGATCCTACGGGTATTTTTACATCTTCGTTGAGTGAAACAACCACAATAAATGGTTCTTTTTGGGTGAAATCGTATATAATATCATTTACCTGCCCTATTTTATAGCCTTTTATAGTAACAGGAGCTGATTTTTCGAGTCCCTCTAATTTTTCATATTTAATATAAAAACTGTTACTGGGAACAAATAAATTTTTACCTTTTAAATAATTGAATCCAAAAACAAGGGCACCTAAGCCCACTATAACCATAATTACATTTTTAACTTCAAGTGTCAAATAATCTTTCATGTCTGCTTTTATATTTTATTTTAATATTTTTCCATTGACAAAAGAGACAATAAAGGCTTCCGAAAAATACCTTTTTGCTTCTTTCTGATTATTCAGGGCTTCAACATAGTCTGTTGTTTCGCCATATGTATATTTATAAATATTATTTTCCTTATAATAAGTCACTTTTTTTAGTCCTTTGAATCTGGGATCGGAAGATTTTAACAGATCTTTGGACGCAAATAATTGGACTTTATAAACTTTTTGTTGATTGGTTGATGATTTCAGAGGTTCTACTGTGCTATCTGCCACCACTTTTTGTGTTTCTTTTATGGGCTTTATATTCGTTGGAGCCGAAGTAGACACCGCACTTGCAGTTGAGCCGTTTGATTTTTTATCGTATTGGTGCTTAAAAGTTATGAAACCATTGTAAATGGAAGTAGATAAGTCTTCTACTCCTTTAGAGGAATTCAGGTATTTTTCTTCTTCGGGATTGGAGATAAATCCTACTTCGACCAGAATACTGGGCATCGCGGTATTTTTCAACACAAGAAAACCGGCCTGGCGCACTCCCCTGTCTTTACGATTACAGTTATTGATGCATTGTGATTGCACAAACGAAGCGAGCTGGATACTTTGCTCCATATACTTATCCTGCATAAATTCGAACATGATATAGGATTCTACGGAATTGGGATCAAATCCCTGGTATTTTTGCTCGTAGTTATCTTCCAGCAAAATTACGGCATTTTCGGTCATGGCCACTTGCAGGTTTTCTTTCGTACGGGCAACCCCGAGTGTAAATGTTTCTATTCCGGAAGCAGTAGTATTGGTCGACGAATTGGTATGTACAGAGATAAAAAGATCGGCATGTACATCATTGGCATACTTGGGACGCTCGGCTACAGTAAGGTAAACGTCTTTTTTACGGGTATAGAGAACATTGACATCCGGATTTTGTTTTTCTATTTTTTCACCTACTTTTAATGCAATAGACAGGTTTATATCTTTTTCATCGGAAAAAGCACCTCTTGCACCAGGATCTTTGCCTCCGTGTCCGGCATCAATAACTACTGTAAACTTTTTTTGTTGCCCGGTTACGTGCATGCTAAAACCGGTCAGAAAAAAAATAAGACAGCTTATTAAATATAAATGATGTTTGTTCATTGCTTTATTAATTTTAAAAGAAATATCCATTTAATCTTTAGATATTTCAAATAAAATAAGGTTTAATCCGTTAGCTTAAAAAGCTTACAAAGATAATTAAATAAGGTAATGTAAAAAATGAAATCTAAAGAAACTTGGTAATAATGAAGTATAAGATTGTATAAAACGACATACTTAATGACTAAAACTCTCAAGGTTTATTTCAATAAGTTAGGAAATAATTTCTTTCTAAACCTTTAATTTATTAGTTTTGCAAACTATTAATTCAGCAATCGAAGGATGTATTCTATTTTCATTAGAAACTACATAAATAAAAAATATATCTGTTTGTTAGTTCTTGTTACATTGTGCTTTACACAGGCATTTGGACAGGAAACTGTTGCATCCGCAAATTCTATACAAACGCCTTCGAATATTTCTTTATCTTCTCCAGCCGACTCCATCAAACTAAAACCGGATTCGATATCCAAACCTAGGAAAAAAAGCGCTATTGATGCTGTTATCGATTATCAGGCTTCGGATTCCATTGTGTTTTTTTCTAATGGTAAGGGATTTTTATATGGTAAGGCTACGGTCGATTATAAAGAGATTCAATTAAAAGCAGAGTATATAGAAATGGACATGGACAGTTCGCTTGTGTATGCTTCGGGGGTAAAAGATTCGGTGGGAGATATTATCGGCAGTCCGGTTTTTAAAGAGGGAAGCGAAACATATGAATCTCGAACGATAAAATATAATTTTGAAACGAAAAAGGGTTATATACAGCATGTGGTAACACAACAGGGTGAAGGGTATGTAGTGAGCGAAAGAACAAAAAAAACGGCAGATGACATGCTTTACATGCAGGATGGAAGGTATACAACCTGTTCTAATCATGAGCATCCGCACTTTTACCTGAACCTTACCAAGGCCAAAGTCAAGCCCAAATCGTACATTGCCACAGGGCCGGCCTACCTGGTAATGGAAGATGTGCCGTTACCGTTGGCCATTCCGTTTGGTTATTTTCCGTTTACAGATTCTTATTCTTCGGGAATTATTATGCCAAGCTACGGGGACGAACTAACCCGCGGTTTTTTCTTAAGGGATGGAGGATATTATTTTGCATTAAGTGATTATATTGATTTCGCATTAACGGGAGATATTTATACGAAAGGTTCCTGGGCAGTAAGAGGGGCTTCTTCTTATGTAAAAAGATATAAATACCATGGCAGCTTTAATGCCAGTTATATGGTAACTATAGATGGAGAAAAAGATATAGAGGGCTACCAAAAGTATAAGGACTTTAGTTTTGGATGGACGCACGATCAAGATCCTAAAGCTAACTTATACAGGACATTGAAGGCTAGTGTAAATTTCACTACCAGTAGTTATGCACGAAATAATGTTTCAACTCGTAATAACCCTGAAAAACTTTCAGAAAATACTAAAATGTCTAGTATTGTACTTACCCAACGTATACCCAACGTTCCACTGAGCTTTAATATGACTACCGGTATCAACCAACGCACGCAAGACTCTACTATTACTCTTATGTTACCCGATTTAAATATATCTTTGAGCAGGATATACCCTTTTAAAAGAAAAAATGCCATAGGCAAAGAGCGCTTCTACGAAAAGATATCGCTCAGTTATACCGGATATTTAAAAAATGACATCACTACGAAAGAAGATAAATTTTCGGATGCCACCTGGAACAAGGACTGGGATAAAGGCATGTCTCACAAAGTTCCGATAAGCGCTTCTTTTCCGTTATTCAAATATATTACCATCAGTCCGAGTATTAATTTTAATGACTATTTTTATTTTTCGGCTGTTGACCAATCGTGGGATATAGATAGTCAAACCGCAGTGTTGGATACCACTTACGGATTTAAAAATTTATATGATTTTAGTGCCAGTATATCGGCTTTAACTAAACTTTATGTTTTTTTCAAACCTCTTCCGGCTATTTTTGGTGAAAAAATCAATATGGTGCGTTGGGTATTGACACCTACCATAAATTTTTCTACACATCCTGACTTGAGTTATCAAAACTGGTCCAGCTATGTTAAAACTTTCCCCAATGGCGAGCAGATGGTTATTCCTTATAATAGATATTACAATCCAAAATTAGGATTAGCCAGTCCCGAGTATGGGAAATCCGGTAGTATCAGCTTCACACTGGCCAATAACCTGGAAATGAAAGTGAAATCAAAAAACGATAGTACCGGCATAAAAAAAATAAGTCTGATCGATAACTTTGATGTCTTCGGTGCTTACAATTTAATGGCAGACTCAATTAATTGGTCTGATTTCATGGCCAACTTGCGTTTGAAATTCACAGATAAATTCGGCATTAGCCTGAGTGGCGCTTTCGACCCGTATGAATACCAGCTGGATCCAAATGGCAATCCTTATAAGGTAAATGACTTACGCTGGAACAACGGAAAGTTTCCTCAATTGATAGGAACCAATACTTCTTTTTCATATACTTTTAATAACGATACCTTTAAAAAGAAAAAGAAAGAAGAAGAAGCTGATCAATCGGCAGAAACAGAAAAAACGGAAGAAACGGAAGCATCGCTTCTGAATCCAAAGAAAGAGAAGAAAGAATTGACCACAGACGGTTATGCAAAATTTGAAATGCCTTGGAGCTTAGGTTTTAATTATTCATTGCGGTACGGCAGGTCTGACTTTAATAAAGATGAAATGCAATATAATTTAGCGTTTAGTCATAACATCGGCTTTACCGGAAGTCTATCTCTTACCCAGAAGTGGCACTTTTCTTTTTCGGCTGATTATGACATAACAAATGATATGATCAATTATACAAGCTGTAGTATAAGCCGTGACTTGCACTGCTGGTCTATGACGGCCAGCATTGTTCCTATTGGCCTTTATACTTCCTACACATTTACTGTTCGCATCAAATCGAGTCTGTTGCAGGATTTGAAATATGAGCAAAGGAGTAATTCTTCGCCAAGCGTGTGGTAAATTCAAAAATAATTACATGATCTTACCGTACCCGTTTTAGATAATCGGTAGGGTTTTCGCCATAATACTCTTTAAAGCATTTGGTAAAATAAGACGGTGATGTGAAGCCTACATCATACGTTACTTCGGAAATGCTCAAGTCGGTAGTGGAAAGTAAATGATGTGCTTTTTTCAAACGCATGATCCTTAACAACTCATTGGGGGAGTAATTGGTCAGTGATTTTATTTTGCGGTACAACTGGGTACGTGAAAGTCCTATTTGCTGACCAAGGTCTTCGACATTAAGGCTGGAATCGGACATGTTTTTTTCTATTAAGTCTTTCACTTTTTGCAGAAAGGATTTATCTACATTACTAAGTTCTTCTTTGTCTTCTCCTGTCCATATATTTTCCCGGAATAGTTCTTTGAGGTGTTTACGGCTTTCTATGAGGTTATTAACACGTACTTCGAGCACATCGGAGTTAAAAGGTTTGGCAATGTAATCATCGGCACCGCTTTTAAAGCCTTCTATTCGCTGCTCGTCCATAGAATAGGCCGTGAGCAATATCACAGGTATATGGCTGGTAGAAAGTTCCTCTTTGAGTTTACGGCAGAGCTCAACACCGTTGATTTTAGGCATCATTACATCGCTAATCACAATATCCGGAATATATTTAACAGCCTTTTTGAGTCCTTCTTCACCGTCAGCAGCTTCGATAATGGTATAATGATGGTGCAACACGGATTTTATATAAGCACGTATATCAATATTATCGTCAACAACGAGTATCAAGGGTTTGTTTTCGCTCCGTTCTTCATCAAACATGTGTAGAGAAGGAGGTTCGTTTTCCGTCGTTTCGGAGACGGAAATTTCGTGTGGCTGATAATGATTACTATCTTCCTGCTTAATATTATTTTTTTGAAGAAACGGAATGGTAACAGTAAAAGTTGTCCAACCATTGGGCAAACTATCTGCCGAAATTTGTCCTTCGTGTAGCTCTACCAGCGCTTTTGTCAGCGCCAACCCGATGCCGGAACCTGCAAAACGGGAATCGACTTGGTAAAAGCGGTCAAAAATGTGTTTGATATCTTCTTCGGAGAGCCCTTTTCCTAAGTTAGATACTTTTATAACAGCATAATCTGCATTGTTTTCTTGTTTTTTATCCAAACTAACGGCAATGCTTCCTTTTTCGGGCGTAAATTTAAAGGCATTGGAAAGTAGATTAAAATAGATGCGTTCTATTTTTTCTATGTCTATAGTCATTTCAAAACTATTACCGGAAAGTATTTCGGCATTAAAATAGAGGTGTCTTTTCCTGGCTATTTCAGAAAAGGATTCGTTCCATTCCACGAATTGTTTTTTTAAATCGTACTGGCCTAAATCGAGATTTAGCTTTCCGTTTTCATATTTCCTGAAATCAACAATCTGGTCGATCAGTTTCAATAAAACGGCAATATTTTTTTGTACGAGTGTAAGCAAACGCCGTTGTTCTTGGTTTATGGTCTTATCTGCCAGCAATGAGCTTACGGGACCTGATATGAGTGTTAGAGGCGTACGAAATTCGTGAGATATATTGGTAAAGAAAACGAGTTTGGCATGGGTAGCTTCTTCTAGTTGTTTTGAAAGTAAAATAAGCTGATCCCGTTGTTGTTCGAGCAGGTTTTTCTGGGTATTGATTTCCTGATTTCGCTTTTCCAGCTCGTTATTCAGGCGGTTTTTAGAGCGGTAGGCTTTTATCAGAAAAAATAGGAATACGATAAACAAAAACACAATAAAGGTTACGCTCAAAAGCAGGTATCGTTGTGTGGTATATTGTGTAATGTAATTGTCGACCTGGTTATCGAGGAAACTGATTTTATTTTCCTGCTCAATAATAACATCGGTCTGGAGTTTGAGCACTTTGGCATTTGTAGTGTCAACAATGTTGGTATAAAGGGGATTGTTCCTTTTAAATGGTTTTCCTTGCAGGATATTCAGGGCTAACTGAATAATCTGGTCCCCGCTGGTAGGATAAATAAAGGTGGCTTTGAGTCTGCCTTCGAGGACTTGTTCTATGCCGCCGTTTTTTCCGGGAAGGGCATCTATGCCTATAAAATAGATATCCTTGGCTTTGTTGTGTTCTTTGGCCACGTTGTAGGCTCCTATAGCCATACGGTCGTTATGGGCAAAAACGAGGTCGATGTCGGAGAAACGAGCCAGAGCTTCTTCCATTTTATTTTCTGCCACATCTTTGAGCCAGGCGCCATCTGCCTGATATAGGAGTTTTATTCCGGCATAATGGCTGATAACGCTATAAAATCCCTGATGACGTTCGGTGGCAGGTGTTGATCCTTCCAATCCTTTTATTTCCACTACATTTCCTTCGCCTTTCAACAGTTTGGCCACATAGTTGCCTACTTCTTTGCCAATCTGATAATTATCGGCACCTATAAAGGCTGTATACCGGTCGGACAGTATTTTACGGTCGACGAGTATTACGGGTATTCCCGCGTTATACGCTTTCTCGATAATGGGTGTAACGGGTGCGGCTTTATTGGGTGAAACAATAATTAAATTAACTTTTTTATCTATGAACTCCTGAATGTCCCTGATTTGCTTTTCGGTATCGTCTACAGCGGTTTTAATATCCAACTCAACACCTTGGTGCAACAGGGCTTCGTGCTTCATTTCGGTGTTCATTTTATGGCGCCATTCGTCGTCGCTGCACTGGGATACGCCAATGAGGTAATGGGTTGTTTTTTGTTTGCAGGAAATGGACAAACAACAAAGTATTCCGAAGAATATATAAGGCAATATGTGTGTTATCTTTTTCATTTTTATAAAGAAAAAGAGATTTTTGTGTAGGGAATTTTAATTTTGGTTTATGAAGTTTTGGTTTATGTAATCAGACTTCCATGAATAATACGATGGACAATTACATACATTCCTTCAATGGTATAAATAATAGAAAATCCTTTGTAATTGATGCGACGGGCATTGCTT
>JAVBUB010000225.1:0-10814 GCA_031555675.1 Paludibacteraceae bacterium
TTGTGATATATTTTCTTCTTTTCTTGCCGGGAAATTCAGTTCCCAAATGGCATTGGTGGGGCATTCGGGAGCGCATTTACGGCAGAGACGGCATTTGCTGTCGTCAATATAAGCCAGGTTATTGGTAATGTTAATGGCTTCGAACGGACATGCTTTTTCACATTTTCCGCAACCGATACAAGCTACTTTACAAGCCCGTCTGGCGGGTCCTCCTTTGTCTTCGTTTACACAGCACACATAAATGCGGCGTGATTTATGCCCTTTTTTTCGTATTTCGATAATTTGTTTGGGACATGCCTTAACACATGCACCGCAAGAAGTGCATTTATCTTCATCCACTTCGGGTATCATGGTTTCCGGATTAACGGCTATGGCGCCAAACTGACAGGCTGTAACACAATCGCCATAACCAAGGCAACCGTATGAGCAATTTGTTTCTCCTCCATATGTCATGGTGGCGATTGAACATGACGAAGCTCCATTGTAATTATTAAGACGGGGTCTGCTGGAGCAGGTTCCATTGCAACGTACCACAGATACTTTTGGGTGCATTTCGGCAAATTCTACACCCAACAAGGATGAAATGGCCGACATGGTATTTTTGCCTCCAACAGGACAGTATAATCCTTCCATTGTTTCGGAAGTTACACATGTTTCAGCAAAGTTTTTACATCCGGCATAGCCGCAACCGCCACAATTAACTCCCGGAAGTAGTTTTTCTACTTCTTCAATGATGGGATCTTCGAATACTTTGAATTTTTGGGTAGCCACGTATAAAATAATAGCAGATATACACGCAATTCCTCCAAGGGTTATGATAGAGAATAATATTAGGTTCATATTTTTTAATTTAAAAACTAGTAGTTAGAAACTAGTAATTATACAGCTTATATCAGACTTTGATTTCTATTTTCTAGTTCCTGTTTTCTATTTTAAAGACAAAGGTTTCTTTTATTTTGTTTTTAAAAAGGAAAAAAATCAAATAGTATGGAATTAGTGTTGCCAAAGCCATTGCTCCGGCAAAAATATCACTTTTATTCATTAAAAAGAGAATAACCAGCGTGAAAAATATAATAAAAACGGGTATTACATACGAAAAGAGCACAGCTTTAAATCCCTGCGACCTTTTTTCTAATACCAACACATGATCTCCGGTTTTAAATGAAGAGTTTTCGGGCATTGATACTTCAATAATCATATCTTGTTTTGAATGAATGACGCAGGTCGATTTTGCATCACAAGACGCGCAAGCGGCATCTCGTTTGATTTGCACTTCGATAACCTTATCTTTAATTCCGCGGACAATGCCCGGATGTTCGATTAATATACTCATTATAGCTTTAGGGCAATATATAGAAACAAATATAGTGATTTTTTGAATGTACGGTCAAGTATTTGTTGAAATTTTGTAAATTTGCGAAGATCATTACATTATGCAAAAAATAACCCCCGATACAAAGCTATCCGATATTATAACCGGAAATGAAACCTTGATACCTATGCTCAATCGCTTTGGTATCAGGCTTGGAGTTGGTGATAAATCGATAAAAACAATTTGCAGGGAAACCGGGTTACAGGCAGATTTATTGATATGTGTTATCAATACGCTCACAGACCGGCATTATAATCCTACAGAAACACTTCAAACATTCAGTGTCCTTCAATTAATTGAATATCTGAAAAAAGAGAATGTTTATTTTCAGCAGCGATTAGGTACCATAGAAATGCATATTCATGCTTTCGTACAAAAATCTGAAAATTCAAACCTTTTTTTACTTGAAAAAATATTTTGTGAATGTAAAGAAGATATGCAGTTGCTTATCCGTCAAAAAGAAACTGTTTTGTATCCGGACATTATTCGTGTTTACGAAGAGTATTACAGTCCGGTTCAGGATCGAAAGAAAGAACCCATTTTGTTTCCGGATGATGAGATTGATATGGTGTATGAAAAATTGTCGGATATAAAGAGCCTGATGATTAAACATATTAATGGCCAATATGATGAAAATATGTTTTATTCGATCCTGACCTTTTTATCTCGTTTCGAAAAAGAAATAAATGATCAGCAACAAATAGAAACCCGTTTGCTGAGAAGTATTGTTGCCAAAATGGAAGAAAGTATTTCGAAAACGAGAAAAGGCAAGCACAATAGTACCTGTAATGCTCATATTTCCATTTCGTTACCTAAAAAAAACATTTTATCGCTTCGCGAAACGGAAGTGTTGAGATTAGTTTCAAAAGGACTTACCAATAAAGAAATTGCAGAAGAATTGCAAATAAGCTTACATACCGTTATATCTCACCGGAAGAATATTGCAGAAAAGTTATCTGTTAAAACAATATCCGGATTAACCGTTTATGCCATCATGAATGGTATTATTTAATCCAACCAGCCTATACCATATAACAAAACAGCGCCAATTGTTATTGGGATTATAAATTTCAGAAGAATCATAAATCCTTTGAACATTGGAATGCGGATGCTGCCATTATTGGATAACTCGTCATACACATCCTGACTTTTCATTTCCCAACCCACAAATAATGCTACAAAAATGGCGATGATGGGTAATAGTATATTGGACGAAAAATAATCGAACAGGCCAAAAATAGTTTTTCCGGCAACGGAAAAAGAAGAAAGTGTTTCTTTTGACAGTATGGCCAAAACACCGACAAGGGTTATAGCTACACTAACTAGTATTACGGCTTTGATTCGTGTAAAACGATGTTGTTCTATGCAGTAAGCTACTATAACTTCAAATAAGGCGATAGAAGAAGTAAGGACAGCGATAAATAACAAAACAAAGAGTATAATTGCCAACCCGCTTCCGAAAGGAAGTTGCATAAATATTTCGGGAATGGCAGTGAATATCAGTACAACCGGCTGGTATGGATTGATGTTGAAAGCAAAAATGGCAGGAACAACAATCAGGCTCGCTAAAATAGCAAAAATAATATCGGCGGCCATTATCCAAAGAGATGCTTTAAACAGGTTGACGGATTTTTTAATGTACGAACCGTAGGTAATAATACACCCTAACCCGATACTCAATGAATATAAAGCCTGTCCAAGGGCATTAAAAATGCCAGCACCATTTAGTTTGGAAAAATCAGCAGATAATAAAAAATTAACACCTTTCATCTCAGGATCCAAGGTTAGACCTCTCACAGCCAATATAACTGCCAGAATGAATAAGACAGGAATCAATATTTTAGAAAAGCGCTCAATTCCCTTTTTGATGCCTCTACTTACGATGAGGGCGGTAAGTATAATGAATATAATGCACCACAGGAGGGGGTGTGAAGGAGAGGTAATAAAATTGTGAAAAGAATGTTCATTAACGACATTGCTTTCGATTCCAAAAGCGCCGGCGATGGATTGTTCTATGTATGCCAGTATCCATCCACCCACAACATTGTAAAAAGATGATATGAGGAAAGCTGTCAGTATGCAGATTATTCCGATTATTAGCCAGGGGCTGTATGGCGCTAAATCTTTAAAAGCTCCAATCATATTTGACTCGGATCTGCGCCCAATAACAAACTCGGAAAGCATTACCGGAAGACAAAGAATGACTATGAATAGAATATATACCAAAATAAAAGCGCCGCCGCCGTATTGGCTAACCAAAACAGGAAAACGACATAAATTTCCTATGCCTATGGCAGAACCTGTTAAGGCTGCAAAAATTCCGAATTTACTGGTAAAAAATTCTCTAGAATTTGATTGTTGCATGCGTGTTTATTTTTGGCTCCTTTTATTTATACTGCAAATTAATGACTTTTTGAATTAAATCTCGTCATGATAATTTACTGGTTTGATGTTTTTGTATAAAAAAAAGAAAGAGCCTTTAGTTATTGGAAAATAAGTGATCAGACAAATTTATTACAAACTTTGAAAAAAACAAATATTTATCATTGTAAATTGTCCTTTTTGAGAAAATTATCCAATCTGTTTAGTCCTTCTTTGATATTTTCAAGTGAGTTTGCATACGAAAAACGGACAAATCCTTCGCCTTGATTTCCGAAATCAATACCGGGCGTGATACCCACATGCGCTTTTTCTAATACATCAAAAGCAAATTTATAACAGTCGTTTGTAAATTTGCGCGCATCGCAAAAAATGTAGAAAGCTCCCTGCGGTTCCGTATGGATTACAAAGCCCATTTCCCGCAATCGGTCTATCATATACAATCGGCGTTCGTTGTAAATATTGCGCATACTGGCTACGTATTTGTCCGCTTCTTCGGTTAATGCGGCAATACCACCTTCTTGGGCAGTACTTGGTGCGCAAATAAACAAGTTTTGTTGTAAAATTTGCAGGCTTCTCATATATTCTTTGGGTGCGATAAGATATCCGAGTCGCATACCGGTCATGGCAAAACGCTTAGAAAAACCATTGATAACAAAAGCTTTATCCGTAAATTCCAGAATAGATCTGGCCTTACCATTATATACAAGTCCATGGTAAATTTCGTCGGAGATAATAGGTATATTAAGTTCTGCCAATTCTTCAAAAACCTTGTCAGAAACCAATGTCCCCGTAGGGTTCATGGGCGAATTCACAAAAATAGCTCTTGTTTGGGGTGTTAATACCTTTTTTATGTCGTCTATATTGTATTGAAATCCGCTTTCAGCAGATAAGTTTACGGTGACAGGATTGGCATTACATGCCAATGTGAAATTACGATAACAGGGATATCCTGGATTAGACATTACCACTTCGCTATCTTTTTCGCACAGGCACATCAGTGCCATCAGTATGGCGGGCGAGCTTCCCGAAGTTATTACAATACAATCGGGATCTACCGTTACATTATATTCTGATTGATAAAAACCGGCAATGCTTTTTCTCAGCTCCAAAGAACCAAGCGAATGTGTATAATGTGTTTTGCCTTTTGTGTAGGCATTCTGGCAAGCTTTAATGATGCAGTCGGGTGTGTTAAAATCGGGTTCTCCCACTTCAAGGTGGATGATATTGATACCTTTCTTTTCCATTTCCTGGGCTTTTTCCAGAACGTCCATAACGATAAAAGGAGTCATTTGCTCTACGGCACTGTTTATCATGTGAATTAGCTTTAAAATATCTATTTTTATCCTACAAATATACTTCAAAATATTTTTACGGTCAAACACTTTGCGCTTTGCTCTTATTCTCTTACTTTTGTGAATATTCAAAAAATACCAATATGCCATTAAAACAAAAAATTCTATCATTTATACTACTTTTCTCGCTAACAGCATCTTCTTTTGCAGCAACGGCAGAAAAACAAGACCGCTATTTCGAAATCGCTAAAAATCTGGATATTTTTAATTCACTTTTCCGTGAGTTGGATTTGTTTTATGTAGACTCTATCCAGTCGCAGGAATTGGTTCGTTCGGCTATTGATAAAATGTTGCTTGGGCTTGATCCTTATACGACTTATATTCCGGAATCAGAAATAGACGACCTGAAATATATGGCAACCGGAGAATATGGCGGTATCGGATCTGTTATAACACAACGCGGAGATCGTATTATAATATCCGAACCATATGAAAATATGCCGGCGCAAAGAGCCGGACTAAAAGCAGGAGATTCTTTGGTAGAAGTAGATGGACAAAAAGTGAAAGGAAAAACAACCTCAGAAGTCAGTGCCATGCTCAAAGGAGAACCCGGAGAAACGGTTACCGTTGTGGTAGAAAGACCCGGAGATAAAAAGCTGATAAAGAAAGAAATTATAAGAGAAAAAATAATGCTCAATCCCGTTGATTTTTATGAAGTGAAAGACGGCATTGCTTACATTCATTTGTCGAGTTTTACGGATAAAGCCAGTATGGAAGTGAAAAAAGCGCTGGTAGATCTGAAAGCAAAAAATGAAGTGACCGGATTGGTGTTGGATTTACGTGGAAATCCCGGAGGCATTATAGACGAAGCTGTTAATATCTGTAATTTTTTTATTCCTAAAGGAAAAGAAGTGTTGGCCACAAGAGGAAAAGATAAACAGTTTGATAAAGTTTACAAAACACTCAGGGAACCTCTTGATATCGAAACGCCTATGGTGGTGCTGGTAGACGGATCATCGGCTTCTGCGGCCGAAATTGTGGCCGGAGCGTTGCAGGATTTAGACCGCGCTGTTATTATAGGTAACAGAACATACGGTAAAGGTTTGGTGCAAACTACCCGTCCTGTAGGTTATGAAGCCTATCTGAAAGTAACTACAGCCAAATATTATACGCCAAGCGGACGTTGCATTCAGGCTATTGATTACGAGCATAAAGATAAAAACGGATATGCGGCCAAAATTGCCGATAGTTTAATCCACGAATTCAAAACAACCCGTGGGCGGATTGTAAAAGATGGTGGTGGAGTAGCACCGGATATTACATTGAAAGAACCGGAAACGCTGGATATTTCATACAGATTGGTTAGTGATTTCCTGATTTTCGATTATGCTACCGAATATTGTCAAAAACACCCGCAAATACCATCTGTTGATAAGTTTGTGTTTACCGATAGCGACTATGAAGATTTTAAGCAGTTTTTGAAGTCTAAAAACTTTACCTATCAGTTAAGAAGCACTACAGTGCTTAATAACCTCAAAGAAATAGCCAAGATAGAAGGTTATGGAGATATTGCCAAAGAAGAATTTGATGCCCTTGCCAATAAATTAAAACCCGATACCGATAAGGATCTGGAATTGCTGAAAACTTCTATTGAGGAATTACTAAGTCAGGAAATAGTAAAAAGATATTATTACCAGAAAGGCGAAATACAACAATCGCTTAAAAACGATGAAGGCCTAGCCAAAGCAATAGAAGTTTTAAAAGATAAGGCGGAATACAATAAGATCTTAAATGTCAAGAATTAAGTATTCATCAACAATTATTTTATATTAAAAACCATCCACGAATTACACGAATTTTTACTAATTTTTCTTTATATTATTATTAGTGAAAATTCGTGTAATTCGTGGATAAAAATAATACAAACTAATTTGTGCCGAGCGCTTAATATTGTAGACCAGTAAACAAGTAACTGTCATTCCATTTTTTCTCGTTTACTTAATTCAGAATTCTAAATCATTTTGTACATGCGAAAAGTTCTCATCATTACCTATTATTGGCCACCCAGTGGAGGTTCGGGAGTACAACGATGGCTTAAATTTGTGAAATATTTGCCGGAGTTCGGTTGGGAGCCTGTTGTGCTGACTGTTGACGAACAAAAAGCCTCTTATCCGCAAATAGATCAGACACTGCAACAAGATATTCCCAATTCCGTTCGTGTTGAAAGAACCAATACCGTTGAAATTTTAAACCTTTATAAAAAAGTATCTCCGGAGAAAGAAATTCCTTTTGGCGGTTTTGCCGATGAAAAACCACCTAGTTTATTCCAAAAAATATCCCGGTTCATACGAGGCAACTTTTTCTTACCCGATCCACGCAGAGGTTGGAACAAATATGCTTATAAAAAAGCCTGCGAGTTGATAGAAAAAGAAGGTATAAGCCATGTAGTAACAACCAGTCCTCCACATTCTACCCAATTAATAGGACTTAAACTAAAGAAAAAATATCCCAATATTCATTGGATGGCCGATTTCAGGGATCCATGGACCGATATTCATTATTATAAAAAGTTGTATCCGACCCGAATAGCCGATAAAATTAATCGTTGCTATGAGCGGAGCGTATTGGAGAAATCGGATAAAGTACTGGTTACCTGTGAAGCTACCAAAGATACACTGCTTTCTAAATCTTCTCAAATTGTACCCGGTAAATTTGAGGTAATTACCAACGGGTTTGATGAAAATGATTTTGTTGGTATAAAACAAAATACATTGAACAAATTTACAATTACCTATATTGGTATTTTATACAATACACGCGACCTGGATGGCTTTTTGAATGCTGTTTCAAAGTTGGAAGACAAAAACAATTGTCTGTTGAGGTTTGTAGGACACAGTGGAATTATAGCTTCGGAGATAGAACGGTTGAATCTGACCCAATACACCGAAATCCTTCCTCAGGTTAAACATAGTGACGCCATTCAATTAATGGCCGATAGCTCCGTACTGGTATTGCTGGTTCCCGACAAAGATAAAGAATCTTTCTTCTTGCCCGGTAAACTGTTTGAATATTTGGCTTCACGTCGTCCTATATTATGTATTGCTTCGCCGGATAATGAAATAAGGCAAATTATAGAAAAAAGCCATGCCGGGGGATCTTTCGATTATTCAGAAGAAAATGCCATGCTTGAATTTTTAAGACAACAAAAAGCATCTTGGGAAAGTGAGGGAATTTCGGAACTGAAAGGCAATGACTATATGCAATATTCGAGAAAAGAGCTAACCCGGCAGTTGGCGCAGTTATTGGCATCATTACCATAAATCCGCATATACGACCTACCGACGATTATAAGTCCGAAAGATAATATCATCCATCAATAAATCATTCCCGTTGCCCCAATTGTCTCCGGTACTGATTACGCGTAAAATAACCGAAGTTTCGGCTATTGGAGGAACATCTATTTTTATCTTTTGCCAGCCGGATGTAGCAGTCGTAAGATTGGAATGCGCGTTGCCCAGTAATTCGCCGGTGGTTTTCTCTATTCTTATTTCCACTTGTGGCGGTGTTGTCTTAAATACAAAACTCGCGTTGGCAATAGAAATCTCAAAATAGAGAATGACATTCGTAGAAAGATTATTGATTTGTTGGCGGTATATTTCGCCTTTATAATTCTTGGCTACATTTATGCAAAGCACTGCTCCGTTCCTGAAGCATCTTCGGTCATGCCTCCTCTTGTGTTGGGCTACATTACACCCTTTTTTAGCGTACCAATGGTGTACATGCCATCGTCAGGACTTCCAAATATGAGCCTGTGTTTCTAACCCTAACAGAGTTTTAAACTCTGTTAGGGTTTAGAATTAGGCTCTTTTCCTTATAGAAGAAATGCTCTTTCTCCCATAAGGGAAAGAGCATTTCCCCCATAGGGGAAGGTGTGTTTCCTCCATAAGGGAAAGCCTCTTTCTCCTATGGGAGAAAGAGGCTCCTGTTTTTACAATTCGGAAATATCTTTATGATATATCCAAACCATTGATAGTGACCTTATGATAATTGTAATATCTGATCAAATACTACTTCACGTATTTTTTTCGAACTACTTTGGGGAGAATATTGTGTAATGATTCTCAATTTATAAAAACCCTCGGGAAGCGTATCGGGCACCAGTATGATGAGTTTGCTGGGATCGTTGGTAACAATATATTCCGCATCCAGTTTGTTTTCGGTGGCGGTATCAATATTATCAAGATATACTCCTATTCCGGGAAAATCGCCGGCAATTTTTATGTAACTACCTTCTATCCTGACGTTTCTTCCTTTTGGCAATGTACCATCCGTCTGTTTAGTAACCATATTGATTACCTGATAAATAACCATCAGGTCTGCTTTCTCGCCCAGTACTTCCACGCGGGTTTCAGTAGCAGACTTACGTAAGTCTGCGCTTTGGTTTATAGATACATACACATTGTTTTTGGCCGGATCAAAATTTTTCCCGTAAAAAGCTCCCGATACAATAGGACGCATATATATTTGCCCGGTGTTTACATTATACCCGTTGAGCACTAACCGGGAGGAAGTGCGTTGAAACCTACGGGCGATGTCTACCAACGTTTCACGTTTATGTTCTGTACCTTCGGCTACCATTTCGTCTATAATATCATCGAAACCAATGCTGCCTACTGTGGAAATAGAAGCCATAAAATCGTTAGGATCGGGAGTTAGCTCATTCTTAACCAACCATACTTTCAATAAGTTTTTCATATTCAATAAGTTTTTAATTGTTTGTTAAATATTCCGGTTATTTGTTATACCAGCCAATAAAATAAATCCGTGCACGATTATTTGTTTTGGTCTGCAAATGTAATAAATAGTCTTTAAAGTACAAATGTTTGTTCATATTTATTCGAAATGTTGCATCAAAAGGATAGTACAGACTTCAAAAGTTCCTCTGCTGGCGTATATCTAATGTTGTTAATTTAACGTGAGTTCGATATAAAAATAGGCCGTAGGCCTTGAATGCCAATAGAAAAAGATTTGAATGTTCTTTTCTGTTGCCCGTTAGGGCATTCACGTTAGTGTCCTAACGGACAAAAAAACAAAATAATTGCTATTTTCTATTGACATTAGTTTCTTACGGGAAAATACAATTGGTTTTAAAATAGTTATAAAATTTCTTATATCGAATTCACGTTAAGTTAAGGATAAATGAAAGTATGAATGCTGATTGTCAAATGTTTAGTCGTCTCAGAGGGATGAGAGTTTGGCAGAAAAATGTGTATATCTATGCTTTTACATGCCGTAGGTATGTGATAAAATCAACAAGTTGCATGACATAAGTGTTTGTAGCTAAAATTAAAGGCTGAAAACCTTGTTTAACCTAACCCAACGGAAAAGCGAAGCGTCGCCTTGGAATAAAATAACGATACTAATTTTCGGGCTGAAAGCCCAATTTAAAATTATAGACCTGCCACCGTTAAGGGCGAAATAATGATATTTTCATTAACCCAACACAAGCGAAACGGCGCGTTGGTTATTTTAGACAGGGCTTTCAGCTCGAGAACAAAGTTTCTAACATTGATGTTTGCAAAACTACAGCAGAGCTTACAAAAATACAACTACCGACGCTCGTAAGTACGAAAGATAATATCGTCCATCAATAAATCGCAACCATTAGACCAATTGTCTCCGGTACTGATTACGCGTAAAATAACCGAAGTTTCGGCTATTGGAGGAACATCTATTTTTATCTTTTGCCAGCCGGATGTAGCAGTCGT
>JAVBUB010000071.1:0-4787 GCA_031555675.1 Paludibacteraceae bacterium
TCTTGAAAATCAAATCCAACCAAATCCGCGTGCTCCGCCCGTTGCCTTCCATGAATGGATGGGCAATGTTCATTTCCACATATTTATCGACAATCTCGTCGAATGTGTTTTCAGGCATTCGTTCTATTTGTTTTAAGGTATTTCCAAGAAAGTGTGATACTGCAAATTGGAAACCACCTTTTGAGATGTTTTTTTGCCTGATTTGTCCGGCAAAATCGTAAAGTCCGCCGAACAGATAGGCGTGAATTTGCTGCAAGCCTTTGGCTGTTCCCACCTCTATGCTATCAATAAAGGAACTTTCAAACAGAGCGTATGCCTTTGTTTTACTTTTTCCGTCGATGCTCTCGTCGCTGAAAGTAAACCATTCGTTACAGCGGTTTGCCTTTTTGCCGGGAAATTGTTTGCCTAAAGCAATAATTCCGTTATAATCAAGCATATCAGTTAAGCGTTTTTTGCCGTCAGGTGCGAGAAGTTTCAACTGGGTAGTAATACTAACCACTTCACTATTTTCTTTTCTCAACTTAGCTTTGAGATATTTCCAGTAGTTTCGTGTTTTTGTATAATCGTCCTGATCGGTAAGAACAGCGACAATATCCAAAACGGAAAACCACCATTTAGAATTTTCCTCATCCCAAACAGCACGAACTTCACGGTCGTCGAAAAAACGGATGGATATTTTTGTGTTATTGCTCATTATTATTTCTATGTCTGTTTTTACCCGGCAGCCTCAATTACTGCATCAGGATATTCACGGCACTTCTGTAAAACGGATTTACAAAAACTGACAAAATCTTCATAGCTGCCCCAACCATTGGGTGGATTATAAGCTTTGTACTTATCGGGATTTGCCTCCAACTCCTTTATGCCTTTCTCGAGTGGCAAAATCACTTGAGAAGCTACAGTTATACTGATTTTCTCGGGATTCCACAAAATATCATGCAATCCTACCGCTTGTGCCATTTCGTTGAGATTATGGGTAATGTCGGCTGAGAATAATTTGGCACTTTCATATTCATCTTCAAGTCGCTCTATCTTATCTTTAATAGCCCATAGCTTGGTTTGAAGCTCGTTTCTTTTGTTCCTATTGTCTTGAAAATCGACATTGTGTTTAAAAAGGTATATATCTAAACCCATGATAAATACTATTTTATGTTTTCATTTTTATTTCTTGCTTTCTTCAATTGACAAAATATTTTGCTACAAGCTGTTGTTATTTCGATTTGGAATACAAATTGTTTTTCAACGGTTTAGGGCGGCTCAATATCGTCATTTTTTCAAACGATCTCATTCTTATTCTCATATGACTCTTATATTAAGGGCATATCAAGAATTTCTTTGAGTTTGTCAAACACCCTTCTAAAGCCCTCAAAATTAACAGTATCAAATGGAGGGATTCCATTTAAAATATTCAATGCAAAATCATTTTTAGTCAATGCAATATTCTCAGTGCCATTTGTCACGCCTGAATCTATAATCTTGTTATTATCGACATTCAGATGTTTCTTCACCTTGTCTGTATTTTCAACACTAATACTCATATCAGAGATTAAACGTCCTCGATCATTAAATTCAGATGTCAAATATAACCTTCGATTATTGGAATCTAACTTTTGTATATCTACATCTTGATATAGTAATTCTACGGAAATACCTGAATGTGCAGACCTGTAGGTTGGCTTTGGTATAGATAGGGCATATACATTGTTTTTGAAATCATGAAAATCTTCTTTTGCATATTTTTTGCCGTTTGCCTCATCACAATCGAAAACTCCTATTATTTTCTTATTTTGTTTTACTTTTGACATATTTTTAAGTAATGATTCCAAATGAGAATCACTCATTTCTACATCATCTTCATATTCAAAAAAAGCGATATCCATATCAGGGTATTCACCAATACTTTGGAAGTATTGCAATGCTCTCTTAAAATGCTTCCAGTCCGTCTTTCCTTCAGTAACTATTAAAGATTTTGTACTTTCTTTAACTTTGTGCTCCAAGGTTTTCAAATTGGTATTTAATTCATCAAATCCCTTTGTGAATATTTTATATGCTGATACAATTTCTGAGAAATCATTTTCAATAATGCATTCTCCGGATGGGAGATTTATCAACTGATAATCTTCTGTATAGACCTCTTTCATCCCAAGAAGAAAGAATGGCGAATGACTTGTAACTATAAATTGTACATTTGAAAATAGCTTCATCAACTGTGGGAGTACATTCTTTGCATAATCAATGTGCAAATTCAAATCAATTTCGTCAATTATAACAACGCCTTTTACTTGGCTCAAATTAGTTACACCACTTCTATTGATGGAATCAAAATCCTTTAATAAGGCACCAAAAGTCGACAATAATAATGCCTCTCCTGACGATAAATGATTGAAAGTAGGAGCGACTTCTACTTCTGAACCATCTATAAACTTTGTCAACACAGATATTTTTCGCCCCCTTTCTTTATTTGAGATTCCAATTCGCGCATTTACTATATTATTGTTCTTACTTTTATAGATTGTGGAAACAATTTGATTGAGTAATCCTAGAATTGTGTTATTTTTCCCTTGATAACCCATAGCAACAGGAATGTCAAAAGGTGTATATTCTCCATTTTCTTGTCTCGCAAACAAATTTGCAAATTTTTTATTATTTCGTTCGTATAAGAGCTGATCTAATACAACATCTAATATCCAAGACTCTATTTCATTTAAGATGTTGGTCTTTATGATGTTCTTACTACTTTTTCCGATGAAATTATTTTCTTTTTCAAATGAAATTGTTATATTTTGATTTAGCCATGCTGGTTCATAATATCTGTCTACAGGAAAATACATCAGAATGTTAGTGTCAAATTCTCTCTCAAATGATGGATTAACTTTTTTATAGAAACCATTTTCTTTGAATTTCTTTTCATCTATTTCCAAATCAGTATGTTTCGATGCATTAAATTGATTGGTTTTGAAATTATCATGATTATTTGTCATACAGTCTACATAAGAATAAATTTTCTCGTTATTGCTGTAGCGAATTCTAGTATAACTATAACCTGAACCAGTCTTTATATATGTTTGACTTCCTAGTTTGTAGAAATTATTTCCAGAAACCTCTTTTAGTTCTGAGTATTTATTCCGTTTGAATTCGATAATAGAATCAACAATATTTGACAACAGAAGAGTTTTTCCACTTCCATTTTTGCCAACTAAAACAACTGGTTTGGGTTGGCCTTGTGTATTCAATTCTGGCTTAATGCTTAAATTATCAATACACCCATAATTTTCAATAAAGATTTCATCTATATACATGCTCTATTTATTTTAGTCATAATTCTTCAAACCGTCATTCTTTTGTAAACTTTTTTGTTTGCGTCTGCCAGCCACGGACGATTTATAGTTAAAAGGCTTATTCCTATTTCGTCCGTTGATAATGGACGAATTTCGCTAGTTGTCGGCTGGCGATTTACAAAAACATGTTCCCACGCCTCATAAAACTGACTCATTCGTTTTAGGTTAACAAGTGAGAATCCTCGTAATCCGGGCAACTCTTGTTGTAATTGTATAGAAATGGATTCAATAACATTGGTACCCCAAAAATGGTTCCGGCTATTTTCAGAAATATATTTCCCACTTCCGTAATAAAGAGATAACAGTTCCCGATTTGCCAACGTGCACGATAACAGCTTTTAAGTATGGCGCTCTTAATTAACTGAATCGCTTTAGAATAATTATAGTTTACTTGCTGTTCCATTTGTCATTACTTCTTTAAAGTCCTTTTTGCAACCAACAAATCGGCCACTTCCACATCTAAAATCTCCGCAATTTTATACAGCACTTCCACTGGTGGTTGATGGCGGTTCTGCGCATAAGCATTGACCATATTAAAGCTTTTGCCTAATTGCTCGGCTAACCATATTTGCTTTATGCCTTTTTCGTCAAGAACTTCTTTTATTCGATTCATTTGAGTATTCATTATAAATCACATTTTGCAAATATAGTGAAAATTATGAGATATAGAGGCGCTTTTCATAATCATAGACGCTTTGTTCAAAATACACCTCTGTTCAGTGTCAATGAACATGTAAATAGAATGAACATTGTTGAAATGGATGCAAATATTTTCTTGTTTTTGCCCGTAAAAACAAGAATTTGCTACAAATCAACTTGTTGGCATTCAGTATTTATGCTACAAATTGACAAAAGTTATTCTCGAGCAATCGGTTATTCTCGCGGGCTTCCGCCCCTCCAAAGGGGCAAGGAAGCCATGAGCGGGAAATAACCGAAGTTGCACGGGAAATAACTTTGAAACATTAAGGCTTATTATAGATAATTCATTGGAAATAAGACGTTAAATTTTCTACCGATACTGCATAATTAGAACCGTCTATTGAGTAGAAACCTAACTTTTTACCCAATGAACTGCTTTTATCATTGGTAGCTTCCATTCCGATATGTTTAAATCCGTATTTTAAGGCTATTCCTGACAGGAAGCGGACAAAATGAGTTCCATGCCCTACACGCTCTTTACTGAATCCAAGTCGGGCAATAATAAGGCAGTCAGGCGGAAACAAACTTTCCATTCGTCTTATACGCAGATACAGGCTTATCCGGCTGATTCTCCGGGCAGATATGACATTATCAGGCGTAAGGCTGACAAGGGATTTACGGTATTTGAACCGCTCCATCAGGTACATATCTATTTCTTTTCTAATTTCTTCACATTCCTTCATGATGTTGATTTTATGTTATTGATTTTATGGTTTATCTGGTTTATCTCTTTAATCCCTGTTTGGGCTT